>JAJYLJ010000112.1 GCA_021787835.1 Deltaproteobacteria bacterium
GGCTTGCGGCCAGGTCTATAATCGGGAATATTCTCTTCTGGGAAATGCTCCTTTATCCGCGCCCATTGTTCATCACTCAAACGCATGCATTATGATACATGATTTAATTTTGAGATAGGTTCTAGTGGTTTCAGGGATTAGGTGTATAAGGTTTTTAAGCTGCCCGGAAAGTTTGCTACTCAGCTCTCGGAGTTCAGCGACGCGCTGTTTGCTCTGTTTTTTAATCAGTTTGATTATGTCGGCCATAGAGCCCTCCTGTAAATTTTTGAATTAATATATGTCGCGGAAAAGAATCTGTCAGGAAATCGTCTTAAATTCCACCGTAACCGATCTTTAAAAAAAATCATCTCCATTGATGCTGTTATATTGCCTTATATTCTCTTATGATTCCCATTATTTCAGAAGGCCGGAGAATAATAACGCCGCAAAAATGCTGTAATTCGGCCCTCTTATTCAGTATGCGAGCATCTGTCGTGACAAAATAAGATCCATATTTTGACGCTTCAAATACATGCTCAGCGTCACTCCGCATTGCATCAGGGTTTCCATTTCCGGCAAGTATTTTGAGGATAGCCTCTTTACGCTTAATTTCCTCCTCTATATTTTGGACCTTGCAAGTGAAAAGGCATGTATTCGCTATACGCTTAACACAGACTGGGGTGTTAGGGTGATCGATTTCCTTTTGGGTCGAATGTGCAATATGGAGAACCAGCTCGCCATGATCGTATAAGTCATACAACTCCATAGATGCGTTATCTTCTGGGTGATATTTTGGGTCCAAAGCGCAAGAATCTAAAAACACATTCGCTATTAATGGATTTATAGGCTTGAATGTCAAAACTTTCTCCTTATTTTCGAGTGGCCTCCGCCGCGCATAGTATAAAATATTTACTACTCCTATGATAGGGTTAAGACTATGAACATCCGGGAAATAAGGGCAAAGAATATCCTCTCCAAGTCCCAGATCTACGACTACGCCCTAAACCCCTATGTCGGCTGCCAGCATGCCTGCGTCTACTGCTACGCAAAGTTCATGAAGCGCTTTACGGGCCACAAGGAACCCTGGGGAAAGTTCGTCGATGTCAAGATAAACGCCCAGGAGCTTCTGGAATGCGAGGTGAAGAAAAAGAAGGTTGGCAGGGTATGGATAAGCGGCGTATGCGACCCGTATCAGCCCCTGGAAAGAAAGTACATGATCACGAGGAGATGCCTTGGCCTCCTGGCGGAGGCCGACTGGCCGTTTACGATTCAGACCAAATCCCCCTTGGTACTCAGGGACCTTGAGCTCATAAAGAGATCGAAAGACGCCGAGGTCTGCTTTACCATAACCACCACCGATGAGAGAATAAGGAAGATATTCGAGCCGGGTGCGCCGCCGTCGGCCAAAAGGACCGAGGCGCTGGCAAGGCTGCGTTCAGAAGGGATCAGGACCCTTGCCATGATAGCGCCGATACTGCTGGGAGCCGAGGGGCTCATAGACGGGCTTCAGGGCAAGGTTGACCAGATAATCGTTGACAGGCTGAACTATCACTATGCGGATTGGGCGTATAGGAAATATGGGCTGGAATGGGCCATGGAAGACGGCTTCTTCCGCAATAAGGCGGATGAGCTGAAGGCGGCATTCGAAGAGGAGGGGATTCCCTGCAAGATCGTGTTTTGATAAGGGATTTCTTTTTTACGCTGCCGCGTAATGTCCTCCGGGTTTTTTCGGGGCGCAACCTCTATGGCATATTCTCGCGATTGCGGCCACGTTAGCCATCGTCACCTCCGGCCTGGACTGGCGGTATTTCGAATCGGCCAGGCCTTTTGCCAGGTATTTCTGGTATGCCGTCATCCTTGGTTTTTACATACCGATAATATTTCCAATCATCTTGTATATGGCTGGCGCCGTTCTTAAAAACCGGCGCGCGATACTTGCCGCGTATGGGGCGGCGCAGGCGGCCATAATGGGCCTTCTCATCTCCTCTTTCTATAAGGCATTCACTGGAAGGCCCAGCCCATTACACTCCTCCGGCTCGCTGATTGCGGCCAGCAGAGAGTTTCGTTTCGGAATACTCAGGGGCGGGGTCTTTTGGGGCTGGCCGTCTTCACATACTACCATAGCTTTCGCGATGAGCATGGCCTTATGGAAACTATATCCCGGCAAGGTGGTGCGTTTTATTGCCCTGTGCTACGCGCTTTATATAAGCGTGGGTGTATCATTAACGATCCACTGGTTTTCGGACTTCGTCGCAGGGGCGATCATCGGGTCGGTAATAGGGAAAACAGCCGGAGACACTTTCAGACATTTGACATGAAGGAATTGCCCGAAACATTCGAACTGAATCTTATCCGCCAGCCCGGCGGGGCGTTCCGGCTTACCGCCTCACAAATCCTGCCAGCCGGCCTCACACCGGCGTTCTCGTTCTTCGAAGACCCACACAATCTTGCTTACATTACACCGCCATGGCTTGAGTTCAGGCTGTTGGATGACGGGGGCGGGCGGGCATTCGAGGGGGTGGAGTTCACGTACACGATAAAATGGCTTGGCCTCCGGATCCCCTGGCGGAGCCGGATTGTGAACTATCATCCGCCTCGGGAGTTCACCGATATTCAAGTGGCCGGGCCATATCTCAAATGGGTGCACATCCACACGTTTCGCCAGGCATCGGAAGGGAAAAAGACCCTAATGAAGGATAACGTGGACTACAGGTTGCCATTGGGCCTGGCCGGAAGGCTCGTGCACGTGTGGATGGTTGAGAAGCAGTTAAGGGATATTTTCACCTATTGGGCGTCGCGGATAAACGAGTGGGCTCGAAGTAATATTTAGGTGCCGCTCTTACCTGTCCGAATCAAATTATCATACTAACAGGTTACGTCTCGCTGAATAGAATGGAGAAATCGCATAAGAAAATATTTATCCTTGAAATAAGGATTAATTTTTGTTAAATTATCCGTTATGGAAGGACAATTTAGAGGTCTGATCCGGCAAAAGATCGTCGATTCCCTGGCCACGCCAGTCCCATCGTTTACGCGCCGGGATGTTCGATTACCGGGGGGCAAGGGCAAGGCTGTGGCGGTTATCGGCATGCGCCGCACTGGCAAGACTACTTTTCTCTGGCAGATATTGGCGGATCGGCTTGAGCAAGGCACGGGACGGGAGGGGCTGCTTTACTTTAATTTTGAAGACGAGCGGCTGGCGGACATGAAAGCTGCTGACCTGCATCTGCTAGTAGAAGAATATTATCGCATTCATCCCGAATGGCGCGACCGGAAACGAGCCGTTTTTCTTTTGGACGAAATCCAGGAAGTCAATGGGTGGGAAGCCTTTGCCCGCCGGCTTCTCGATACGGAGCAAATGAAACTTTTTCTCTCGGGCTCCTCGGCACGACTTCTTTCGCGTGAGGTGGCCACCAGCATGAGGGGGCGGGCCATGGAGGCGTTGGTGCATCCATTCAGTTTCCGCGAATACCTTGGGCATTTCGGCCGGGAGCCGAAACATGGCCCTGATCGTCTGACCAAGGCGGCCCGCTCCGCGTTGGAAAAAGATCTGCGGGAGTATCTGATCGGCGGCGGTTTCCCAGAGGCTCTTGGTGTCGCTCCCAGGGACCGATTGGAACTGCTGCGTGGCTATGTGGATACGGCGCTTTTGCGTGATGTAATCGAGCGCCACGCCGTGTCGCACCCTGTAGCACTACGTTGGATGGTCCGGCACCTGCTAGGCAACGCCGCTGGTTCATTCAGCGTAAACAAATTTCATTCCGATCTTCGATCGCAGGGGATTCCTGTTGCCAAAGATACCCTGCATTCATACCTGGCCTACCTAGAGGATGCGTTTCTAATCCGTATGGTCGTCCTTTCATCAACCTCTGTACGAAGGAGGATGGTGAACCCGCGTAAGGTCTATCCAATCGATCCCGCATTGATACCCATTTTCGACCGTACGGGGCGGGCAAATCTAGGGCACGCCCTGGAAACTTGTGTATTGCTAGAGCTTGAGCGGAGCGGTACGGAAATAGCTTATGTCCGAACCGAAGAGGGATATGAGGTCGATTTTCTGGCCCGGTATCCGGATAATCACGAGGAACTCATTCAAGTCTGCTTAGACATGAGCGATCCGGCAACCTGTCGGCGTGAAACGAGAGCCCTACAGGAGGCTGCAAAGGAATACCCTAGGGCCTCCCTTCATCTGATCAGCCTGGAGCCAGAAATTCCGGATGACATAACGCCGGGAATTACTATACATTCAGCTGCCACATGGCTGCTGAGGGGAAGTGAATAAAGGCGAGATCTTTTTTTGTTTCCCGCAAATTCCTAAGACTTTTTTATACGCTTTTTGGGAATGGAAGTAAAGGAAGCGGTTTGGCTTCCTGCATTGGCTATCTCCAAAGCCCCCCTAAATTCACAGCGGAGAAACGGCATCGGATGGTAGGGTACGCTTATTCTTTTATCGGGCAGGCGCGCGTCACACGCTTTGCCGGGTCTTGACGATAGTAGGCGCTGAGGACGTGGTAGAGGTCGGGGGCGTGCTTCTGGAGGTCAAGGGGACGGTCGAAGAACTCCTCTGTTGCCACGGCGAAGAATTCCGCCTCGTTCTTCGCGCCGTAGGCGTCCAGAAAGGTTTTATGGCCTTCTCCGGCCAGGTGGCGCAGCCGCATGAATTCGCGGGAGCACACGGCCACCCATTCCGCGAGCTGGTCGCGGTCGGCGATAGGCGGGGTGCCGTCGGCAGCTCCGTCGAGCATGTCCAGCTTGTGGGCGAACTCGTGGTACACCAGGTTATGCCCCAGCTCGGGATGACGCGCCCCGTGGACGACTGCGTCCCACACGAGGATCACAGTGCCCCAGTTTACAGCTTGGCCAAGGATGGGGACAGCAGGCTCTACCGGGCCGACCACGCGCTCGAATTCTCCAGGGCGGTGTTCGGGAGGCACTACGGTAGAGGGGTAGACGAGAATCGACTCCACATCGCGGTAGTAATCATGAGGGAGTCCCAGCAGCAGAAGACATGCCTGGGCAGCGATAGTGACGCGAATCTCATTTGTAAGCTGAAGCCCGCCACATCCTTCCCAGTGTTTTTCCTCTAAAAAGACCTGAATCATCGAAAGCAGTTCTGCCCGCTCGGAATTGTCGAGCATGCAATAGTGGGCCACGTTCGAGCGCACGAAGGCCTCCCACTCAGAAGGGAACGGGCGCTTTCGCGCCTCGGCGCGTCGACGGTCGCGGAGCCAATGAAACACGGGATGATCTCCTTCAGTGGTAGTTTAACATACCGGGATACACGATCCCTTACTGCCAGACTCTTTAGTAACAGGACTGGACAGAATTCTAAATTAGATTGGGCGTCCAGACCTCGAATATTGCAAAACTGTCAAGGGGCGTTTAAAAGTGTACCAATTATGGGCGTGGAAAAGTGTACCACCTGGGGGGCCTTCCACGGGGTTAATACGATGAGAGGCGGTTTTTGCCGTGGCCGGCCTAAAAGCGGCCTTCTCA
>JAJYLJ010000014.1 GCA_021787835.1 Deltaproteobacteria bacterium
GTCCTTGCCGTAGGAAAAGACGCCAAAATGATGCTCGGTAAGACGCCGGGCAATATCGAGGCCATACGCCCCATGAAGGACGGGGTGATAGCAGATTTTGAAGTCACCGAGGCGATGTTGAGATATTTCCTCCGCAAGGTGCATAACCGCCGCACAATGGTAAGGCCCAGGGTCATAATAAGCATACCGTCCGGCATCACCCAGGTGGAAAAACGGGCCGTAAGGGAATCCGCCGAGTCCGCAGGGGCACGCGAGGTCTATCTCATCGAGGAGCCGATGGCCGCCGCCATAGGGGCCGGGCTGCCCATAACCGAACCAGCCGCCAATATGGTGGTTGATATCGGAGGCGGCACCACGGAAGTGGCGGTGATATCTCTGGCCGGTATCGTTTACAGCAAATCGGTGCGCGTTGCGGGCGACAAGATGGACGACGCCATTCTCCAACATATAAAGAGGCGCTATAATCTATTGATCGGTGAATCTTCGGCGGAAAACATCAAAATAGAGATAGGCGATATAATGCCCGAGCCTCCATACAGCCAGCTGGAAATAAAGGGCAGGGATCTTATTTCCGGGGTCCCGAAGACCATCGTTATAGACTCGTCAGAGGTCCGTACCGCTATTTCAGAACAGGTGGACAATATAGTTGAGGCGGTTAAGGACGCCCTGGAGCAGACCCCGCCAGAGCTTGCAGCGGATATAGTGGATAGAGGCATAGTCCTGACAGGCGGCGGAGCTCTCCTCAGGAAGCTGGACAAGCTCTTGGAGAAGGAAACGGGGCTGCCCATCATTGTTTCGGATGACCCCCTTTCGTCGGTGGCGCTTGGTTCAGGCAAGGCATTGGACAACATTGAAATACTAAAAGATATTATGCTTTAGGTTCTATAAGGCCTTATCTTAATAGGCCGGCAAGGGCCATTCCCCGTCCAAAATGATAATTGGGGTGTGTTTTTAGTGTCCCATCTTCCCAGGAAAAAAAGACAGAAGCATTCTATGCTGCCGGTTTCGGTTGTCCTGGCCCTTTCCATACTTATTGTGTCGATCGGCCTATGGTTGGGCGTATTCGGCATATTCCAGCCCATAAAGCAGGTCTTTTTAGACCTGTCAGGTTCTTTTCAGGGCGTTTTGATCAAGCCGGCATCTTTGCTGGACAAGGTCTGGCGGTCATATATGGCGCTTCATGATGTGACCGTTGAAAACGCGGCGCTGAAAAAGGAGATAGCCAGGCTCCAGCAGGAGATAGTCCACTACAACGAAGCCGTCATTGCAAACACAAGATACAAGAAACTGCTCGACATAAAAGAGACGAGCAAGATCCCTGTCGTAGCGGCCGAGGTTATAGGGTCAGACCTTGCGCCTTGGGTTTGGTCGCTTACAATAGACAAGGGCCGCAGAGACGGGGTTGGCGCGGAAATGGTCGTTCTGTCCGGGGCAGGGGTAATAGGCCAGATTATGGAGTCATCAGAACATACCAGTAAAGTGCTCTTGCTTGCCGATCACAATAGCGCCGTGGCCGCACTGGTCCAGCGAAGCCGTGTTCCTGGCATCTTAAAGGGCGCGGGAGACGGGCTGTGCAGGCTCGCCTATGTCGGCAAAGAAGAGGATGTAGAGGTCGGAGACACAATTATAACGTCAGGCACAGACCAGATATTTCCAAAGGGTCTCCTTCTCGGCACAGTAACGGCGGTCGACAAGGGGTCGGGTTCAGATCTTTTTCAGATAATCACGGTCAAGCCATCGGTAGATCTAAAAAGAGTCGAAGAGGTGCTTGTCCAGATAAAGGGCGGGTCCTTGGTGGAGGGGCTGCATTGAGAAACGCCCTGGTGGTGATCTTGACCGGTTACCTGCTCATGCTTGTAGAAACAACCATCGAGTCTTTATTTTGGATAGGCCCTGTCCGGCCTGACGGCCTCATAGTCCTTGTGGTATGGTGCGGGCTTACCACCCCTCTACCTAACGGCCTTGCGGCCATACTTGGTCTTGGGCTTTTCGCCGAGGCGTTTTCCGCAGCATCCAGGGGCCTTTATATATTCTCATTCGCCGCCGGCTACCTGATGGTCCGCTATATATTAAGCCATGTCATTACGCCGTATCTCTGGCAGAGGATGTTGCTCGTCACCGTTGTAAGCATGATATGTCTGACAATACTCCTTGTTGGCACCGGAGGGGCGGACCTTGTGTGGCCGTGGGGGGCGTTGCAAGCGATTCTAAATGGAATTTTAAGCCCCGCGTTCTTCTTTGTTTTTGACAAAATCAAGGCCTATTCCGACAGGCTGGTCCCCATTAATAGAAAAAGAGGCGGATAGACAACAATGAAGCCGCCACGCAGGACCCTGCTCAATATAAAATATTTTGATAAAGACATAAACCCCATTTATAAAGTCAGATGTAGATGGGCCGTTATATTGCTCGTAATGGTCTTTGCGGTTTTGCTAGCGCGCTTGTGGTACCTTCAGATAAACCAGGGCGCCGAACTTAGGGCCAAATCGGAAAACAACCGTCTGCGGACGCTTCGGATACAGGCCCCGAGAGGCAAGATACTTGACCGTTCGGGCCGTATTATTGCTGGAGTAAAGCCGTATTTTAACGTCTGCATCGTGCGCGAGGATGTAAAGGATATGGAGGCGCTTATTGCAAGGCTTGCGTCCATACTCAATGAAAGTGAGGCCGATATCCGCTCAAGTCTCTATCTTGGGGGCAAACAGCCTCTATATATGCCCATAATCATAAAGCGCGCCATAGATTGGGATACATTGTCAAAAATAGAAGCAAGGCTTTCCCGTCTTCCAGGCGTTGTTGTGGATGTAGTGCCTGGCAGGGAATATCCATATGGAGACATAGCAACCCATTTAATAGGATATCTTGGGGAGATCAGCGAGGATGATATAAAAAACGACCTCTATCCAGGCGCCCTTCCAGGGGATATGGTCGGGAAGTCTGGGGTCGAGGCCAGGTATAACAGCGAGCTTGCGGGGACCCCTGGCAAACGCATTGTAGAAGTGGATGTAAAGGGCGGCCTTGTAAAGACATTGGAGGAGATACCTCCGGTGAGCGGAAGCGACATTTATCTTACTATTGACCTTGATCTTCAGATGGCGGCCGAGGATGCCATGAAAGATAAGGTAGGCGCCGCAGTTGTGCTCGATCCTAATTCCGGCAGGCTGCTGGCCATGGTGAGCAGCCCGGGTTTTGACCCCGAGCTATTTGCAAAAGGCATAACGGCGGAGCAATGGAAGGTGTTGAACGATCCGTTTTACAGACCGTTGTTCGACAAGGCCATCCAGGGGACCTATGCGCCAGGGTCCACTTTTAAAATTGTCACGGCGGCGGCGGCCTTGCAGGAGGGTGTGGTGAATGAAGACACCACCCATTTTTGTCCAGGCTATTTTCGTTTTGGCAACAGAGATTACAGGTGCTGGAAGGCGGGGGGGCACGGCGTTGTAAATCTCTATAAGGCTATTGTAGAGTCATGCGATGTGTATTTTTATAAGGTAGGTCTGAAATTAGGCGTCGACAGGATAGCCAAGTACGCCAAGGCCTTTGGCCTTGGAGAAAAGACAGGGATTGATCTTCCGAACGAGGCCCGGGGTGTTATTGCATCGTCGGAATGGAAAAAAAAGAAATTCAAGAGCAAATGGTACGAGGGAGAGACATTGAGCATCGCTATAGGCCAGGGCTACAACAACGTAACCCCGATACAGATGGCCAGGCTCATTGCCACAGTGGCGAATGGGGGTACGTTGTATCGGCCCATCTATGTGGAAAAGATAGTAAACCCTGCTGGAACCGTAACGGCGTCTTTCAATAAGGACCCGCAAGGCACCGTGCCGGTCTCGAAGGCGAATCTCCGGGCTATCCAAAATGGGCTTGTTGGTGTAGTACAAGACAATATGGGAACGGCCAAGGAATGCCGGATGAAAGACATGATAGTCGCGGGCAAGACCGGCACCGCTCAGGTAGTAAGACAGACCAAGCGCAAGGAGGATGAAAAAATGGCATGGAAATACAGGGACCATGCCTGGTTTGTGGCCTATGGCCCTGCCGAATCTCCTCAGCTGGCCATAGCGGTGCTGATAGAGCACGGCGGACACGGCGGGTCGGCCGCAGCTCCTGTGGCAAAAAAGATTTTTGAACGGTGGTTACAGCTTCAGGCCCCCAGGCCGTCGGACAGCCCGGAAAGGACGGCCAAAATTAAATCTCTAAAGGCGCACAACCCAAATGTTTGACCGCAGGGTGCTTTCACACTTTGACTGGTGGCTCTTTGCTTATGTAATCGCCATCATGGTTATAGGAGCTGTCAATCTAAACAGCGCCAGCATGGCAAGCGGGGTGCACTATCAGTGGAAACAGCTTGAGTGGTATGGAATCGGTCTGGTTTTAATGTTTCTTTTTACAATTTTTGATTACCGCATACTCACATCTTATGCGTTGCATATCTATATTATAACTATTTTTTCACTCCTGCTCGTCATGTTTATAGGAAAAAGCATAAGCGGTTCGCAGCGATGGATACCCCTTGGTTTTTTTCACCTTCAGCCGTCGGAGCTTGCCAAGCTCAGCACCGTAATTGTTATCAGTAGCTATTTCTATAACCATGAAAAGGCGCACTACGGCATAAAGGATCTGATAAGGCCGGCGGCCTTGATGATCGTTCCGTTTTTTTTGATATTCAGGCAGCCCGATCTTGGAACGGCCTTGCTCGTGTTGCTAATAATGGCGTCGATCATTATCGTGGCCGGCCTTCGTTGGACCTCTGTAATCTCAATAATAATGGCATGCGTGGGCATAATGCCTCTTGTATGGAAATTTCTTAAACCGTATCAAAAAAAGAGACTTGAGACATTTTTAAACCCCGAGATGGACCCTCTGGGCTCGGGCTATCACGTAATTCAGTCAAAGATAGCCGTGGGCTCGGGTCAGATATTGGGAAAGGGTTATATGGCCGGCACCCAGGCGCATCTCGATTTCCTGCCGGAGGCCCACACTGACTTCGCCTTCTCCATATGGGCCGAGGAGTGGGGTTTTATAGGCGCATCCATACTGCTTGCAATATATCTTTTGATTATTTTGAGGGGCATAGAGATAGCCTGCCAATCAAAGGAGCGTTTCGGCTCATTTCTGGCCTTTGGCGTCGTGGCCATGCTGTTTTGGCAGGTCGTTATAAATACGTGCATGGTCACTGGGCTGATGCCTGTTGTGGGCATACCGCTGCCGATGATCAGCTATGGAGGTTCTTCGGTTATAACCACAATGATAGGAATCGGCCTGCTTTTGAACATTAAGGCGAGGCGCTTTATTTTCGAGTCAAGAAAATAAAGCGCCTAGAGGTGCACTACACACTGCGCCAGTTAGGCCCTCGCCCTGTATTCCTGCCAAAATGTCAATACGCGTTTGACATATTCCCTTGTTTCAGGGAATGGGGGAACGCCGCCGAATTTTTCTACGCTGCCAGGGCCGGCATTATACGCTGCCAGGGCCAGGATTACGTTGCCCCTGAATTTGTCCAGCATCTGCCTTAGATATTTTGCGCCACCCCATATGTTTGATTCCGGATCGAAGGGATTTGACACAAAGAGCCCGGCCGCCGTGTCGGGCATAAGCTGCATTAGACCCATTGCGCCTTTTTCGGATAGCGCGCCAGGAATACCGTCGGATTCGGCTTTGATTACGGCCTTTATAAGGGCAGGGTCAAGTCCGTGCATCCTGGCCGCATTTGAAATGGCGCTTTCTAATTCCGAGAATTTTATTTTTTTGTAGCTATGAGGTGCTGTGTATACTTTTTTTGTTACGTTTTTATATCTTGCTATTAATTTGTAGCGAGGGTCTGTTGGCACGTTTGTAAAATGCATAACCCCCCGCCCGTCTTTAAATGCATATAATCCTTCTGCGCGGCCGTCTTTAATGCAAAAAAATATAAGGCCGAGCAAGACTGAAAAAATGACCGGCAAAAATTTGGCGGCCCCTCTTGTGTCAAACGATCTTATATCAGGCAAAATATCCTCCTTTTTCCATCTAATGAATTATTTCGGCATGTTCCCCCAATCGGATAAAAATCTTTCAAGCCCGATATCTGTAAGCGGATGGCGGATAAGCTGGGCTATCACCTTGTAAGGTATCGTTGCGATATCCGCTCCAAGCTTGGCGGCTTCGAGTACATGAACAGGGTTTCTGATGCTTGCCACAATTATTTCCGTATCAAAACAGTAGTTGTCGAATATCTGCACTATATCGGCGACAATAGCCATGCCTATTTGAGAAATATCATCCAGCCGTCCGATAAACGGGCTTACATAGGCAGCGCCAGCCTTTGCTGCGACAAGCGCCTGGAGCGGCGAAAAGACGAGTGTAACGTTTGTCCTGACGCCCTGCCCGGAGAGTTCTCTTGTCGCCTTGATACCGTCCGTGGTCATGGGGATCTTGATTACGACATTCGGTGCGATGCCGGCCAACCCCTTGGCTTCTTTTATCATGGCTTCCGAGCCGGTGCTTGTAACTTCGGCGCTAACAGGACCGTCTATCAAGCGGCATATCTCGGCGATCCTTTTTTCAAACGGGCCGCCTTCTTTGGCTATGAGCGACGGATTGGTGGTGACTCCGTCCACCATGCCAAGGGCATCGGCCTTTTTTATCTCGTCAAGGTTTGCGGTATCAATAAAAAATTTCATGTCCCCGCCTCTTAAATACAATTTTTGTCTGATTATATCTGCATCAGACATTCAAAAAAAATAAACTTAAAATACACTATAACATATATTTGTCACCTTTTTGTCTTATCAGTTTAAAAATACATCTAAAAATGGCCCATCTCATTGAGGCCATATTCATTTTAGTCGGCTTAACTCAATAAAAAGTCTTGCAAATATTTAGGGTTGTGATACAGAAAGAACAATAAATTAGAAAAAGATAGATGACAATAACGATAATACTTCAAGATAAGGAGGTTTAAAATGCCAGTTTATGTTTTAGGACACAAGAGCCCGGACACAGATTCCGTAACTTCAGCCATTGCCTTTGCGGCACTCCAGAAGATGCTTGGGGTGGATGCGGTCCCGTGCGTCCAGGGGAAATTGAATCCAGAGACCGAGTTGGTTTTGAAAAAATTTGGCGTGAGCGCCCCGGAGCTAAAGACAGACGTAAACGGTGCGGAATACATGCTCGTAGATCATAGCGACATCAAGCAGGCGCCCGACAATTGGGATAAGGGCAAGCTCTTGGCTATCGTCGACCACCACAAGCTAGGTGATATCACAACAGCCAACCCGATACTCTTTTGTGCGATGCCCGTAGGTTGCACCGGCACGGTCCTATATACGCTCTATAAGGATGTTTATAAAAAGAGCGTACCAGCCAATATAGCAGGGCTTATGATGTCAGCCATCTTGAGCGACACGGTGCTTTTCAAGTCAGCCACATGCACCCCTGAGGATAAAAAGGCGGCCGAGGAACTGGCCAAGATCGCCGGCGTCCAGGCCATGATGGATTGGGGCATGGAGATGGCCAAGGCAAAGAGTTCTGTCGAAGGTGTGCCTCCAAAAGACCTCATCTTCAGGGATTACAAGGACTTCAATATGAGCGGAAAGACCGTCGGTATAGGCCAGCTTGAGCTCATATCGCTTAGCCTTGTCAACAATGATTTAAAATGCGCCCTCCATGACGAGATGCAGAAACTCAAGGTGGACGGAAACCGTCACAGCGTATTTTTGATGCTTACCGACATTATGAAGGAAGGCACCGAACTTATGGCCGTGACGGATGACCCGGGCGTCGTTGAAAAGGCCTTCGGGCAGAAGCTTGTCGGCAATGTGGCGTGGCTTCCAAAGGTTATGAGCCGCAAGAAACAGATGGTCCCGCCGCTTGAAAAGGCGTTTGCCGCATAATCTTATTCTATTTTGTCTCAGGCCGGGCAAAGCCCGGCCTTTTTTATTTATGGCCTGCATTTTTCATCCGCTAAAAAGGTTTATTTTATTTTTTTTGGGCCTATGCTGTTTGGTCGGTATCGTGTTTTACAGCGTCGTCTTTGCGGTCGATTCGAGCGATAAGGCTGACGCAGGGAAGACGATGGCTGTCAGCCGGACCATCGGCGGCAGGGTGGATATGTGCCTTGGCTGTCACAAAGAGAAACCTGACAAGGCCCATGCGCGCGAGGTCCTGGGTTGCGCGGTATGTCATAAGGGGAATCCGCTCGCAGGAGATGTGACCGAGGCCCACAGGGGCATGATATTGAATCCGGGCGAGTTGAGGTTTGCAGGAGAGACGTGCGGCCAAATTGGTTGCCATCCAAGGGAGGTAAAATGGGTCAAAAATTCATTGATGGCCACAAACCGGGGCATTATTTCAACGCTGAGGTATTATTGGGGAGAGACGAATAATCACAGTGAAGATATATCCGTTGAATACCTCAAAAAGACAGGGCTTGATTCACCGGCCATAGATTATTACAGGAAGTTGTGCGGCAGTTGCCATTTGTGGGTCGAGAGGAGGACACTGCCTGACTTTTTGGCACGCAAGGGCGGAGGATGCACGGCCTGTCATTTGGCGCCGCCGCCGGAAGGTACAAAAAAGGCCGAAAGGCACCCGTTTGTAACCAGGAACATCCCAATGAAAAACTGTATCCGTTGCCATAACCGTAGCGGAAGGATAGGGCTTTCTTACCAGGGGGAGTTTGAGACGGATGGTTATGGAACGCCGCTTGAAGGAGGACATTTAAACAATAAGGTGCTTAAGGACGGCCGTTTTGTTCAAAATCTCCCTGAAGACGTCCATCATAAGGCCGGACTTGTCTGTATAGATTGCCATACACAAAGAGAGGTCATGGGGGATGGCCATAAAAAGGCGCACTTTGAGGAACAACTCGAGATCAGTTGCGGTATCTGCCACGGCGACAAGAAGGCCCTTATGGCAATGTACGAACTCAACAAATCGAATGATGAGACTCTGTATCCAAAGGGCGACAAGATTCCACCCTATCCAAGATTGAAGATTGACCGCAAAGACGGGAAGTTTTTCTTGGTCGGCAAAAACGACAAAAAACTCCATGAATTAAAAGACCCGAATCCGGTCTCGTGTGAAAACCCAAGCCATAAGCGGCTTTCATGTCAGGCCTGCCACAGTACATGGGTGCCCCAGTGTTATGGCTGCCACGTTAGAAATGATGAGGGACAGTCGCAGCTCGACAAAGTCGCAAACAAGGTCACGACTGGTTCATGGAAAGAATTTAAAGGCTTTATGCGTTTCGGCTCCCCTGTTCTCGGCGTATTGGATGATTTAGGGGAAAAAGGCGGGGATGTCGGAGACAAGGGCAAGGTCGTGATACTTGTGCCAGGGTGACAGGATTTCGTGTCCTTTCTGGATGAAAGGGGGGCGTGGTTGAAAGACTTTACGAGGATCACCGTTTCGTGGATGGACCCTCATACTACTCAGAAAAAACCGAGGACATGCAGGCAGTGCCATCAAGATCCAAAGGCATTGGGTCTCGGAGAAGGGAGTCTTTTTATGGACAAGGACGGCCGGTGGCGCTTTGGCCCGGCGCTGACTTCCAGGCCGTCAATGGAGGATATCAGCCATCCGCTGGATGCCTTTATGGATATAAAAGGTAAGCCCCTTGTCCATACGTCAAGACGGAACTTGAGAACTTTTGATAAGGCGGAAATTAAAAGGGTGCTTAATGTCGGGCTGTGTCTTGCATGCCACAAAGATTTCAGCGATCCTGTCATGAAGGGCTGGACAACGCTTAATCAGCCTACGCCATGCATAGAAGGCAAGAAATTATTAAAAAATGACAAAAAACGCTAGCCGGCCTTTACGTTGTTATTTGACGGCCCTCTGGATGGCCTCTCCGCCTTTTTCTATATCTTTACCCATGCCGTGAATGGTATTGCAGCCTGTTAGCAGAAAAAAGCAGGCTATAATAGCGGCGATAATGCTTCCTTTTGACATTGGCCTAATCTCCTTACAATATTTTGAATTTAGTGCGCCTTGCATTTAATAATGGATAAAGTTAATATCAACAGCCTATGAAATCAATAACACCTCCGGCGGCAACAGGAAATGGCGCAGACAGGCGCCTAGGCGCTATTGTTTGGGAATATGCCCAGGCAATTATCATAGCCCTGGTTCTTGCCATGATAATCAGGACCTTCGTGGTCCAAGCGTTTGAAATTCCTTCCGGCTCCATGATCCATACGCTGCTGATCGGAGACCACTTGCTTGTCAATAAATTTATCTATGGCGTAAGAAACCCCTTTAACAATGAATTGTGGATCAAGGGTCAAAGCCCGCATCGAGGCGATATAATAGTTTTTGTTTACCCCCTTGATCCCTCCAAAGACTTCATCAAGCGTGTTATAGGCATAGGGGGTGATACCGTCGAAATAGTGAATAAGAAGGTATATGTAAATGGCAAACTATTCCCGGATCCCCCTGGAGTCCAATACACAGACCCAAGGATATTGCCTGCATCGGTCCAGCCAAGGGACAATATGGGCCCTATTGTTGTGCCAAAGGATAGCCTTTTTGTAATGGGCGACAATAGAGACCAGAGTTATGACAGCAGATTTTGGGGTTTTGTCCCGCTAAAGAATGTAAAAGGCAAGGCGCTGATAATCTATTGGTCTTGGAACCCTGATAATTTCAAACCCAGATTTGATCGCATGTTTAAGATCATCAAATGAGCGGTTGATCCCTCTCTTTGAGAGAATCTCTAAAATCACCCTTTTGTTCCGATGATTTTTGCCGGTCGGCGGGCGAGAGTATCTCCTAACCATTGCATATAGAATATGTTTTTTATTTTGCTGTATCTTGCCGTTGAACAAAATTTGTCAATCCTTAGAAGTTTCCTCCGGTCAATTGCAGGTCATGTCAAATAAATCATCAAGGACGTTTTTTAAACATTCTTGCTGATTATGACGATATCTTTAATAGAGATTTAACTCTAAAAGCGCTTAATAGAGACCGGAATGGATAACAAGGGTATTGATTTAACCAACATAAATCCCGTTCTTATAATGCAGATAAAATCCGAAAGGAAGTTGCCGGCGGTTATCAAACCTGTTACGGATAGCGCAAAGAGCGAACTTAATACACCCATGGACCGGCCCGGCTACGGCCCGGCTGAGTCTTATGAAGATGCATTGGTCCGGGGGGCGGGGCTTGCCGATGCCATGTTGCCCAAAGAATTGCGTGCGACAAAAAGATATAGGATGAAGTGGCGTATAAACGATGAAACCGGAGAACTTTTGCTTGAGATAACCGACAAGAGATCCGGCGAGGTGGTCAGGGTTCTTACCCAGAAAGAGGTGGAGCAGGTCTTGCGGGAGGAGGGTAAAAATGAGGATTCCGCCTCATATTCAGGATCCATCCTAGATAAATCAGCCTGATTTTTGTGCGGTCAGCTCGTAAGGTCTCAGCGTCTTTTTTTGTCATGGCCCAGAGATACCAGCCAATAAATTTTATCATTATTATTACATTTATTCCATCCGGCATAAATATGGGCGTCGTGAATATTGCGTCTTAAATTGGCACGGCCGCTCGCCAGTTAAGTTATTAAATTTGTAAATTTTTGGTAAATCAACGCTGGCCTTCCGTGATCATAGACGCATCCCGCAGCCTTGACATCCGGATAGAATTTGCTATAAAAATGAACAGCGATTCATGATCTTAATTTTTTATTTTTTGGTCTTGACACTAAATTGTAAGAGGTATATACATAGTTGCCATAATGAATTAATATTCATTATGAGAGGCTCTCATCCCCTTGGGTTATCAGGTTCCGGCGAAAAATTTTTACGTGGTGTCGAAACTGTGAGGATGTTAAGTGAATGAATAATTGGCTGTTTGAACGGAAATCTTCCATATCAGAAGGGTGGCTACGCCGCATTTTCGAAACTTATCCGCCCGAAGCCGCCACATTCCTGTCGAACCAGAATGACAGATTCGCCAACCCGATAGGGTCGGCCTTCCTCAGCGCCGCAGGGCCTATTTTAGAGGAACTTTTTGGCGAGGGTAATCCTGAAACCGTTGAAGGTTTTATTGATGAAATAATAAGGATTAGGGCGGTTCAGGATTTTAGGCCTTCGGATGCCGTTTCAATATTCTTTTTGCTAAAGCTGGCTATCAGAGATGAGATGACCAAAGAAAAAGAAGGGCAGGATAAGATAAAGACTGAGGATATTCTTTTTCTGGAATCCAAGATTGACAAGTTTTCATTAGCCGCCTTTGATATCTATATGAAGTGCCGCGAGCGGGTTTGGGAAATAAGGTTTAATGACTTTATCAAAAGGCCTTTTGTGTTATCCGAAGCCGCGATGTGTCCTTCTTATCTGATAAAAAAAGGCATGATTAAGGATGTGGGTTTTGATGGTGAGAAAGGCTGCAGCCTTAGCTAAAGAGAGGTGTGTATAATGGGTGTAATGCTGTCTCTAATTGCGGTTTTGGTGATAGTTTTGGTCCCCTTGGCAGGATCGCAGGTGTCCGGACTGCAATATGTCTTCGGGGTGTTTTTTCCATACGCTGGTTTCGCTGTATTGCTTGCCGGTTTTGTTTTTAAGGTGCTTAACTGGGCCAAGTCTCCGGTACCGTTTCGTATCCCCACGACAGCCGGCCAGGAGTTTTCTCTGCCGTGGATAAAGCAGGCCAAGCTTGATAATCCAAGCACCACAACAGGTGTTATAGGGCGCATGGCATTTGAGATATTGGCGTTTCGTTCACTTTTTAGAAATACAAAGGCGGAGCTCCGTAGCGGCAACCTTATCTACGGCCCTGCCAAATGGCTCTGGCTCGGGGCCTTGGCGTTCCATTGGGCGTTTTTTATAATAGCCGTCAGGCACCTGCGCCTGTTCGTTCAGCCCATCCCAGGCTGGGTGGAATTTCTCGATAAAATTGACTCTATCATGCAGATCGGAACACCTCCAGTCTATATTACAGACGTACTTTTGATCGGAGGGGTTACCTTTCTGCTGTTGAGGCGGCTTCTCATCCCAAGGGTGCGCTACATCTCGTTGCCGGCTGACTATTTCCCGCTCTTTCTGATACTCGCCATAGGGACAACTGGGATATTGATGCGCTTTTTCATAAGGACCGATATTGTAGCCGTAAAATCACTTCTAGTGGGCTTGGCGACGTTCCATCCCTTCATCCCCAAAAATGTGGGGGCCATTTTCTTTATTCACGCCACACTCGTCAGCGTGCTAATGGCATACTTCCCATTTAGCAAACTCATGCATCTTGGCGGTATTTTTTTGAGTCCTACCAGGAACTTGGCCAACAATAACAGGATGGTTAGGCATGTCAATCCTTGGAGCTATCCGGTCAAGGTGCACACATATGACGAATACGAAGATGAGTTCAGGGACCTTATGAAGGGTGCAGGAATACCAGTCGAGAGGGAATAAGTTAAGATGGCTAAAGACCTAACACAGAAAGAGATGCTGAGGATTGACTATAACCCGCCGAAGTCGGGCTGGATGGATACCCCTGTAAAGATAAAGCCAGGTATCTATTGCCACCCAGCAAAACCAGAAAAGATAACTGATGTCGGGATGCCAAATGCCCATACATGGAATCCCCTTGATGAAGATTGGAACCTGCCGGCCAATTGGCAGCAGATATTCTTTGAGGGCATGAGGGAGAGGCTTGATAAGCACCGTTCATTTAAGATATTCATGGATATCTGTGTAAGGTGCGGTGCCTGTGCCGACAAATGTCATTTCTTTCTTGGTTCAGGAGACCCGAAGAATATGCCCGTTGTAAGGGCTGAGCTCCTGAGGTCTATATATAGAAAGGAATTTACAACTGCCGGCAAGATATTGGGCAGTCTTGCAGGCGGGAGAGAGCTTACACCTGCTGTATTGAAGGAACTTTGGTATTACTTTTTCCAGTGTACAGAGTGCCGCCGTTGTTCCCTCTTCTGCCCATATGGCATAGATACAGCTGAAATCACAATAATAGGCCGCGAGATACTGAATCTTTTAGGGTTAAACATCAACTGGATACAGGAGCCGGTTTCGAACTGTTATCATATAGGCAACCACCTCGGCCTAAAACCGCATACATTTAAAGAAAATATTGAATTTCTGCGCGATGATATTGAAAGTTATGTCGGCGTTAGGATAGAGCCTACTTTTAATAGAAAAGGGGCCGAGGTCCTTTTTGTGACGCCTTCCGGAGACGTATTTGCAGAGCCCGGTATATACACGCTGATGGGTTATTTGATGCTGTTTGAGCATATCGGTCTTGATTATACCTGGAGCACCTATGCCTCAGAGAGCGGTAACTTCGGATTCTTCACATCTTTTGAGATGGCGAAGAGGTTGAATGCGAAGATATATGCGGAGGCCAAGCGGTTAGGCGTCAAATTTATTATAGGCGGGGAATGCGGCCATATGTGGCGGGTCATTCATCAATATATGGATACATTTAACGGCCCTGCTGATTTCCTTGAAGTTCCCGTATCACCAATGACCGGTACGACATTTGAAAACGCCAGATCTTCAAAGATGATTCATATAACCGAGTTTACAGCCGACTTGATAAAGCACGGCAAGCTTAAGATTGATCCAAGCCGTAATAATCACATGAAGGTCACATTCCATGATTCATGCAATACCTCTCGGGCCATGGGCATATTAGAAGAACCCCGCTACGTTATAAACAATGTATGTAAGCATTTTTATGAGATGCCCGATACTACAATAAGAGAGCAGACCTTCTGTTGTGGAAGCGGTTCAGGCCTCAATGCAAGCGAAAATATGGAAATTAGATTGAGGGGCGGGCTTCCAAGGGCCAACGCCGTAAAATATGTCCACGAGAAACATGGCGTTGACACTGTGGCGTGCATATGCGCTATCGACAGGGCTGTTCTTCCGGCTTCTATGGAATATTGGGTTCCTGGAGTCAAAGTGGCGGGCGTATCGGAATTAGTTGCGAACGCCCTGATAATGGAAGGTGAAGGGGAAAGAACTTTGAATTTACGAGGAGAAGAAATCCCTGTAACGGAGGGCGGCGACAATGTATGATGCAAATAAGATTATTCCGGGCCTTGTGATATTTGTCGGCCTTATGACCTTTCCGATTTGGGCTGGAATGGGCAAGGCCGAGCCGGTTCCAAAGCCAAAAATTGACACCCCGGTAATAAAAGAGATGGCCGAGAAACACTGTGTTGAAAGCAAAAACTATATGGCTGACTACCATATGCAGATGTTGATTACTTGGCGCGACAAGGCCTTGCGTGACGGAAAGAGGATATACGTAAGCTCCTCTGGACAAAAATATAATGTAAGTCTTCAAAATACTTGCATGAAGTGTCATTCTAACAAAAAGGAATTCTGCGATAAGTGTCATAACTATGTTGGGGTTAAGCCTTATTGCTGGGACTGTCATATAGAGCCGATTGAGCCAAAAGGAAATGTATTATGAGTATGGACAGAAGAGAGTTTATTAAGGTAGCCGGTCTGTCTGCTCTGCTGGGCGTGGGGGGTAAGGGTGCTTTTGAATTGCTGCGTCCCGGCGAGCTCGACGCCTTTGAGGGGCAGGCGCCTGAAAACGTCCCTGCCGCAACGCCCAAGATACGGTGGGCTATAACTATTGATGTTAGAAAGACTGACAATTCAGTAGTACAAAAGTGCAGAGGTGTGTGCGACTATCTCCATAATGTGCCGCATTTCGACAATCCAAAGGATGAGGTCAAGTGGATATGGGGCGATACATATGAACACGCATTTGCGGATGGCGCCAACGAATATATGGATAGTAGCCTAGCCGATCTTCCCTTCCTCCTCCTATGCAATCACTGCGACCATCCTCCATGTGTCAGGGTCTGTCCTACAAAGGCTACCTTTAGAAGGCCCGATGGCATAGTGGCGATGGATTATCACCGCTGCATAGGTTGCCGTTTTTGCATGGCCGCGTGTCCATTCGGTTCACGTAGTTTTAATTGGCGCGATCCTCGGGATGGGCTTAAGGATAGGAAGTTGAATCCTGAGTTTCCAACTAGGATGAGGGGTGTGGTGGAGAAATGTAATTTGTGTGTTGAGAGGATTGACAAAGGCTTAATCCCTGCGTGTGTTGAGACCTGTCCAGATGTCTTGGCGTTTGGGAATCTTGCAGACCCAAATTCTAATGTAAGACAGATTCTGCGGACGCGGACGTCCCTTAGACGTAAGATTGAGCTCGGCACAGAGCCATCTGTATTCTATTTGGTGTGAGGGTGTCATGTTAGAAAAGGCATTAGTCGGAAGTCAGAGATACTGGGGATGGATCATATTTTTGCTCGCGATAATAAGCGTTGGTTTTGCCTGCTGGATATATCAGCTTAATTACGGGCTTGGTATCACAGGTATGAGCCGTGACATTTCGTGGGGTGTCTACATCGCGCAGTTTACATATTTTGTCGGTGTTGCCGCCGGGGCCGTCATGCTTGTAATACCCAAATACCTTCATCATTATCAAAAATATGCCAAAGTTGTCATCTTTGGTGAATTTTTGGCGATAGCTGCGGTGGTAATGTGTCTTTTATTTATAATAGTTGACATAGGCCAGCCGCAGCGCATGTTAAATGTCCTTTTCTATCCAACACCCAATTCGATTCTGTTTTGGGATATGATAGTATTGAATGGGTACCTTGCTATTAATGTTATAGTTGGATGGAATAGCCTGCTTGCCGAGCGTAAACATGTGCCCCCGCCTGCCTGGATCAAGCCTTTTATATATTTGTCCATACCTTGGGCCGTTAGCATACATACGGTTACGGCCTTTCTGTATGCCGGACTTCCCGGCAGACATATGTGGCTTACGGCTATCATGGCACCAAGATTTTTGGCATCCGCCTTCGCTGCGGGACCGTCAATCCTTATTCTCCTTCTGCTTTTGGTTAAAAAATTGACCAAGTATGAACCCGGAGAAGAGGCTATTCAGTCTATTGCAAAGACAATTTGTTATGCAGAGATAACCAATATGTTCTTCTTGGGACTTGAGTTCTTTACAGCCTTCTATAGCAACATCCCTGGTGAAATGCATGGCTTAACATATCTGTTCTTTGGTCTTGACGGCTATCATGAATTAGTCCCTTGGATGTGGACATCCGTATTTTTTGGTTTATTTGGTATTTTACTCTTACTTGTCCCGCCTCTCCGTAGAATGCACAAATTTTTGGCGCTTGCGTGTGCATCCGTTTTTTTATCAACTTGGGTTGATAAGGGTGTTGGTCTGGTGATTGGCGGTTTTATCCCAAATCCGCTTGACGTGGTCAGGCAGTATCATCCAACATTCCCCGAAATATCTATTGCCACGGCCATATGGGCTATAGGCGCATTGATATTAACCATCTTGTATAAGATAGTGATATCCGTAAGGGAGCAAGATGCCTAGCCAGCCTAAAGCTATGGTTTGAACGTTCTGGGGAGTTGCGTCAGACTGACCATCTCCCCTTTTTATTTTTGGCGTATAAAAAATTTTGCTTGACGAATTTTATAATATACCATATCATCTTTTCATAAAATGGAGATGGAAGAGCTGTTAAATTATAATTGACCTTGCTAAAACCCCCTCCTATTAATATCTTAATTTAATAATTTTTTAACAAATAGATGATTGATCAATTTACACTTGATGGAGTAGAAAATCAGCAAAAGGACGGAAACTTTCCGTCTGGGCGTTTCGAACCATCAGTAGTGCAACGTATGGGTCAGAAGTGCCCAGATGTAGAATCCCACTCAAAGGAAAGGAGTAATGTCCATGGCAAAAGGAACAGTTAAATGGTTTAATGATCAAAAAGGATTCGGCTTTATTTCTCAGGAAAAAGGCCCGGATGTATTTGTGCATTTTAGTGCTATAGAGTCTGAGGGCTTTAAAACACTGAGCGAGGGGCAAGAGGTAGAATTTGATGTTGTGAATGGGCCCAAGGGTCCTCAGGCATCCAACGTTAAGCCGATCCGTTAATTTTTAAGACATTACAAAAAAATAGGGCAACAAATGTTGCCCTATTTTTTTGTAAATAACTTAAGGTTCCTTTTTGTAGGCAAGGCCCACCAATATATCGAAATAGAATGACGCTTGATGATTTAAAGACCGGCGAAAGGGCACGTGTTATAAAGGTGGCGGCGCATGGCCCGTTCAAAAAAAGGCTGCTTGAAATGGGTTTTATATCGGGGACCGATGTAGAGGTCATAAAATATGCGCCCTTAAAAGATCCGGTCGAATATCTTATAAGAGGCTATCATATAAGCCTAAGACATGAAGAGGCAAAGAATATTCTTGTAGAAAAAACCTAGCCAGCGATCAACGGCGGCATAGTCAGTCGTTGTCTTCGATTTCTGTATTATCTTTTATTATATCTCTTACATTTTCTAGCGTATAAAGGACGTCATGTATTGTAACTTGAGGGTTTTCTTCACAGAAATCATCGACAATAGACAATATGCGTTCTGTAAGATCTTCAAACTGTTCTACCGTCAGACAAGTTGCGGGTTCCTTTGACATCAGCTGATCAAGGTCAAGTCCATAGCATTTGAGTAGTTCGTCCTTGATGCTTTCTAACCTTCTGGCCCGTCCTATATGCGAACGCTTTCGATCTTTAATATTTACAACTTTTACCATTTTTGTCCCTTGTGTTTATTGAACGTGGAAACACTTTTCTTGATTTTACGAAAAACTTGGGTTCAAGGCAAGGGATTTTTTGAACGTGTTGATTTATCCTTGACATATCTATAAAAATCAATAATGATTCCGAGCGAAAATGTCAAAGATGTTTAAAGGCCAGGCGGTGTAGCTCAGCCGGTTAGAGCATACGGCTCATATCCGTAGTGTCCGGGGTTCAAGTCCCTGCACCGCCACCAATTTATGACATTGTTTTAGTCCTTTATTGTCTCCCTCTGTCAAAAGATAGTGCGGGCTTATCAGTGTGGCGCTTAACCATGAATTTCTTATTGACTCTGCTTGGCCTGATCCTGGTTATCGAAGGCATCCCATATTTTGTCTTCCCTGATAAGATGAAGGCATTCATGCGCGAATTAGAGAAGACGCCAACCAATATCCTCCGGTGGATTGGTTTTATAATAATGATATTGGGGCTCGGCATCTGTTATTTGACGCAGAGGCTCGGCATATTTTTAGGCTAGATACCTATATGGCAGCAGATTTTAAACTTGAAGACTATAATTACGATTTGCCAGTCAGTCTGATCGCCCAGCGCCCCGCAAGAGAACGAGACGCTTCAAGGCTAATGGTGCTTAATCGCAAAGACCTTGGCATATCACATTGTTTTTTCCGTAATCTCGCGCAATATCTCAAGCCAGGGGATTGTCTTGTATTAAATGATACGAGCGTTTTCCCTGCGCGTATCATGGGCAGGAAAGAGACGGGCGGCGGCGTTGAATTTCTTCTTTTGCATTTTCCGGTTTTAATAAATAGAAATAGGGCCAAGGTCAGAGTCTTATGCAAGTCTTCAAAGCCGCTTAAGATGGGGCAAGGGGTAATATGCTCCGACAACCTGGCTGTGGTGGTTACCGGTATTTCCCCAAACGGGCAGGCCGATATAGAGCTTGTATTTAATGGGGATCTTCTTGCGATATTGAATTCGCACGGACGGATTCCCTTGCCTCCTTATATAAAAAGGGACCAGGCCGTGTCTGATATTGATGATTACCAGACAGTTTATGCCAGAAAAACAGGCTCGGTTGCGGCCCCAACAGCCGGTCTGCATTTTACGCAAGATCAATTAGAGAAAATCAGGGGCAAGGGGGTGGCCATAGGCTTGATAACGCTCCATGTTGGTTATGGCACCTTTGCCCCAATCAGATCAGCCGACATACGTGAGCACAAGATACACTCTGAGTGGCTCAGCGTGCCGCAGGACACGGTTGACCAGATAGTCGCGGCTAAGGCCAGAGGCGGGCGCGTCGTGGCAGTGGGGACTACCTCGGTAAGGGCGCTTGAGGCGGCGCATTGTGAAGGGGCGCTTAGGGCCCTGGAAGGCCCATGCGATCTTTATATAATGCCTGGGCATAATTTCAATGTGGTAGATGCTATGATAACAAACTTTCATCTGCCTAAGTCATCGCTCCTTGTGCTCGTTTCGGCGTTTGCGGGCAGAGAGGCGATCCTTGAGGCATATAACCATGCCATAAGGGCTGGGTATAGGTTCTATAGTTATGGAGATGCAATGTTTATCCATTGAGAAATGAAAAACGCCTCGAATTGCGCATGGGGCGTCATGATAAATATCTTGTAAAATAAAAAACTCTGCCATATATCTCTATTTAATAGGTAATGAAAATTTTGTTTTTGAAATGCAGCTCAAATCCAAACACTAAACAGCTTCATTAGGCCGCTTCTGCATGCATCACAGATATCGCCCGGATGACACACAGAAATTTGTAGTATTTCTTGCCACCGGCATTACACTCTTTATCCTCATCCTTGGGCTCATGCTTTTTGCGCCGTTTTTACATCCAATAGCCTGGGCCATTGTGCTGACCCTGTTTTTTTATCCTGTCTATCAAAAGATAAGGCTTCTTTTAAGGGGAAAAGAGGGCTTGGCGTCATTGTTCATGTGTCTTTTAATTATCGCCTTTATAATATTGCCTGTTTTCACCCTGTTGGGCAGCCTTACAAATGAGGTTATCAGGGTTTATCAGGAATTCCAGGCAAACATCGGTAGCCAAGGGTCCGGCCCGCTAGTTAATTTAAGGGCCTATCCATTGATAAATAAATTGCTGTTCCACATCATGACCGCGCTTAAACTGCACGATGAAAGCGTTATAGAGCAGATAATAAGTGAATTAACCAAGAGGCTGAGCGAATCATTCGTCGCGCAAGGGACCGTTGTCTTTAAGAATGTAATCGGCGTAATCTTTCAGGGCCTGCTTATGCTGGTTACGCTTTATTATCTTTTTAAGGATGGGGGCAGATTCTTAAATGAATTCAAGGGGCTTTTGCCTTTTCATGACGCCGAGATAGAGCGGTTTTCAAAGATTGTATCAGATGTATTGTATGCAACTCTTTATGGCAATATACTTACGGCTGTCATTCAGGCTTGGCTGGGCGTTTTTATACTATGGGCGCTGGATTTTTCCGCCCCCCTCCTGTGGGGCATAGTGATGGGGATCGCGACGTTTATACCAATCCTTGGCACGGCCCTTGTATGGGTTCCGGCCACATTGTATTTTTTTATGGTGGGCATGTATATAAAGGGCGCCATCCTCCTTTCGTTCAGCCTGCTGGTGATAAGTCAGATAGATTATTTCCTCAGACCTTATTTGATAAGCGGCAAGACACAATTGCACAGTCTTTTCTTATTTTTCAGCATACTTGGAGGTCTTGACGCCTTTGGCCTTCTGGGCCTGATCTTAGGCCCCATCATAATAGCCCTCTGCGTGTCCATTCTCGAGATATATAAACTCAATTATCTTGAATCTCCTGACAATCACACATAAGGTAGCAAAAGCTCTCATTGGGGGCATAAAACAAGCGCGCCGGCTTGACTTGATGAGGGTATTTCTTTATGTTATTCATGAGTTAGTAATTTATAGGCAGGTATATAAATGACCCTTACAAAGGCAGACATCATCCACCGCATATGTGAAAGCAAGATATTGAGCAAGGCCGACTCCGTAAGGTCTGTCGAGACATTGCTGGAGCTTATAAAACATCATCTCGAGACGGGCGATGATATACTTATCAGCGGCTTTGGGAAGTTTGCCGTAAAGGACAAAAGAACGCGCCGCGGGCGAAATCCTCATACAGGAGACGATCTTATGCTTGGGCCGAGGCGTGTGGTTACCTTCCGCCCTTCAGGGGTGCTCCGTAAGCGGCTAAATATAGAAAAGGCTTAAAGTCAGCCGGAAAGGCCGTGCCCTTCCCGGCGTCCGATTTGGAAGCGGCCTTTGTCAGCATTTGAAAACCGACACATCCTCATTGAGCTTTTGGCTCAGCTCGTTGAGCAGTTCCGCAGATCCTTGAATATTATGCACACCTTGGAGTGTTTGTTGGCTTGATGCAAAAATTTCCTCAATCGCCCCTGTCATTTGATTGACCTCCGTGTCAGCCTCCTGTATTCTCATACTGATTTCGCTGCTTGCCGCGGTCTGCTCTTCTATGGCCGAGGCTATGCTGTTTGTCATATCAGTTACATAGCCGACCACCTCGACGACCTTGGCCACGGCTTCAGTGGCGGCCTTACTGCCATCCTGGATGCCCTTGACTATGCCGTCGATCTCGGTCACAGACGATGCAGTTTGTTTTGCAAGGTCCTTGACCTCATTTGCGACAACGGCAAACCCCTTTCCCGCCTCGCCTGCGCGGGCTGCTTCTATCGTGGCGTTCAGGGCCAGCAGGTTCGTCTGTTCGGCGATGGAGCCTATGAGCTTGCCCATCTCGCCCACCCTGTTTATGGCACGGCTTAACGCCTCTATTATGGCCAGCGATTCCGATGCCTCGTCGTTGGCCTTTTGCGATGAATCCTTTGCCTGGGTTGTATTCTGGCTGATTTCAGATATGGTTGCCGCCATTTCTTCCATGGCCGCGGCCACATTGGCAACACTCTCTTTTGTTGTTTGCGCCCTTGCCTTGACCTCTTCCGCTTTATCCATCGAATTTTTTGCAAGGCCGCCAAGTTTGGCGTATTCAGTCCCAAGGTTTCCGCTGTGGCTAGAGACATCTTCCGCCCTGGATTTTATCTGCCCTATCATGGCCCGCATTTTATCAGCCATTTCCATAAGTGCCCCCATGACCCCGTGCGTCCGGCCATCGCGCCTCATTGCGACCGTAATGTCTCCATGTGCGACATCAGATGCTATATCGGCAAGCTCATTGGGCTCGGCGCCAAGCTGTTTCAGTACCTGACCAGAGATGAAAAAGGCTGTCAGTAAGCTAATGGCGGTGGCAAGCAGCATGACCGCCACGAATATAAGCTCCCATGTCTTTGCCATATCATCGGCCTTTACGGCCGCATCCTGCATGAGCTTGTCTTGATACTTCACTAATTCCTCTGACTCGCCCATTAAACCCAAACGAGACCTCTTGCCGCCGACCAGGGCGTCAATCGTCCCATCCTTATTGCCTGACATCGCCTGGGCTATCGCATTGTCAAGACATTTGAAATACTCTGTCTGTTGTAGTTTGAGTTTTTCCAGGATTTTCTTGCCCTCGCTTTCTTTGACCGTGGCCTCAAGGTCCCCTATGTCCTTTAATATTTTTTTCTCCTCTTCGGCGATTTGTTCAGCTGTAGCCTTTATGGCATCCTTATCGCTGCTGTCTATGGCCATCTGCACAAACATGCCCCGCGCCAGGAATGCGCAGTCCAGCACCGCCGCCTTGATGTCGTTCGCGTGGGCTGTTTTTGGATATTGATCGGTCACCACGCTGTCAAGTGTGCCTTTGAGTTTCTCCATGTTCCATATGCCAAGGACTGCAACCAGGCCTGCCAGCGCCATGACTATGCCAAAACTCGTGATCAGTTTGTTTTTTAATGTCATAATGCCGTCCTCCCCATTAAACATCCTGTATATTATATCTTAATGTGAAATATATCCTTAATTGGATAATATAAAAAAATATTTTACGCCATAAAAAAATACAGCCTGCAGCCATTTGCACTGAAGAAGATCCGGGCTTGCCCATAGTTTTTATGTAAATTACACTGTTTTGCCCCTTGAATTGACATAAAATTAGGGGTCTTATCCATTTGTTTGGACCGATGACAATTATCCTAAAAAAGAGGAGCAAAAATGGATTATAAAGACACCTTGAACCTGCCCAGGACCGACTTTCCGATGAAGGCCAACCTGTCGCAAAAGGAGCCTGAGATGCTGAAACGATGGGATGAGATGGATATATACGGGCTTCTTAGGCAAAAGGGCAAGGGCAGGCCGAAATTCATCCTCCATGACGGCCCGCCATATGCAAATGGCCACATCCACCTTGGGCATACGGTAAACAAGGTCCTTAAGGACATGATAATAAAATCCCGCCAGATGATGGGCCTTGACGCACCATATGTCCCTGGCTGGGACTGCCACGGCCTTCCGATCGAACACAACGTTGAAAAGGACCTCGGGCCCAAAAAGAGGGAGATGGACAGGCTTGGGATCAGGTCCGCATGCCGGCGCTATGCCGAGAAATTCGTCGGTCTGCAACGGGATGAGTTTAAAAGACTTGGCGTATTCGGTGACTGGGGGCGCCCGTACCTTACTATGACCTTTGATTATGAGGCGTCCATCGCCAGGGAATTCTGCCGGATATTCAACAGCGGCCATGTGATAAAGAGCAAAAAACCCGTTCACTGGTGCCCGACGTGTGTCACGGCCCTTGCAGAGGCAGAGGTTGAATATCAGAGCCACAGCTCCCCTGCCGTCACCGTCAAGTTCGCAGCCGGGGACGACCTGGCCGGCTGGTTGGACTCACGCCTTGGGGCCTTGACGAGACCTGCCTTTGTGCTCATCTGGACCACAACGCCCTGGACGCTTCCGGCAAACCTCGCGATCGCCCTTCACCCGGACCTTGACTATGTGGCCGCGGAGGTAAAGGGAGAGATTTGGATACTCGCTGAAGGCAGGCTCCTTTCGACCCTTTCCCTCATTGGCCTTGAGCAGACGGACGCAAGGGTCATAGGGATATTTAAAGGGGCCGAACTCGAGGGGCTGTCGGCAAGGCACCCGTTTCTCGACCGGTCAAGCAGGATCATCCTTGCGCCTTATGTGGCCCTTGATGCAGGAACCGGCTGTGTGCATACCGCCCCTGGTCACGGCCAGGATGACTATGAAAGCGGCTTGAGATACGGTCTTGAGGTCTATTCGCCGGTTGACGACCGCGGCCGCTTTACGGATGATGTGCCGGAGTTCAAGGGCAAGAATATATTTGACGCCAATAAGGAGATAATAGAGCTCCTGAAGGTGCGCGCGGCGCTCGTGGCCCATGAGTCGTTGACCCACAGTTATCCCCACTGCTGGCGCTGCAAGAGACCTGTGATCTTCAGGGCCACGGCCCAGTGGTTCATATCCATGGAGGCAAGGGGTCTCCGGCGTGAGGCCATGAAGGCCATAGATACCGTAAAGTGGGTACCTGCCTGGGGCAGGGACCGCATCTACGGGATGGTCGAGGCAAGGCCCGATTGGTGTATCTCGAGGCAGCGGGCCTGGGGGGTCCCTGTCACGGTGGTTGTGTGTGAATCATGTGACAGCCCTGTTATGGACGAGGCCATAGCGGCCCATATCGTCTCTGTCTTTGAAAGGGAAGGGGCGGATTCCTGGTTTGCAAGGCCTGTGAAGGAACTCATTCCGGCCGGTACAAGGTGCCCGAAATGCGGCGGTGAGAGGCTTAAGAAAGAGACCGACATACTCGATGTCTGGTTTGATTCAGGGGTTAGCCACGCGGCGGTCCTTGAGAAGAGGGACGCCCTTGTTTCCCCGGCCGATCTCTATCTTGAGGGGAGCGATCAGCACAGGGGGTGGTTTCAGAGTTCGCTTCTTACATCTGTAGCCACAAGGAGCAGGGCGCCTTACAGGGCGGTCCTTACCCACGGTTTTGTGGTGGACAAAGAGGGCAAGAAGATGTCCAAGTCCGTGGGAAACGTGATCCCTCCTGCCGACGTGATAAAGGAATACGGGGCCGAGATACTCAGGCTCTGGGTCTCGGCTGAAGACTATCAGGATGACATCAAGGTCTCAAAGGAGATACTTAAACGTCTGACAGAGGCATATAGAAAGATAAGAAACACCCTCCGCTACCTTTTGAGTAATATCCATGATTTTGACCCTGAAAGGCATTCCATGCCCTTGGGAGACCTTACGCCAATTGACCGCTGGGCCTTGTGGCGCCTTCAAGACCTGACGGTCAGGGTAAAAAGGGCCTACGAAGACATGAGGTTTCACATGGTCTTTCATCAGGTGCACCAGTTCTGCACGGTCGATATGAGCGCCCTGTATCTGGACATCCTTAAAGACCGGCTCTACTGCGAACTTCCGGATGGGGCCTTGAGGCGTTCGGCCCAGACGGCCCTTTACAGGATAGCCCGCACGCTCCTGACCCTGATCGCCCCTGTCATCTCTTTCACTGCTGACGAGGCCTGGGGTTATCTGCCAGGGCGCAAGGAAGAGAGCGTTTTCTTGGCCGCGTTCCCGGATGAGTCTTCATTGGGCCTTGATGAAAAAGAGATACAGACATGGGAAAGGCTTTGGGCCGTAAGGAATGAGGTCACGAAGGCGCTTGAGATAGCCAGGAAGGAAAAGCTGATCGGTCTTGCCTTGGATGCAAGGGTTACGCTTATCCTCCCTGACGGACTGGATGGGTTCATCAAGACAAACGCCGAGCTGATGAAGGCCCTTACGATAGTCTCACAGATCGGGATTTCAGACTCCATTGATCCTTCCGGCGGGTTCGTATGGGAAAGCGAGGAGATACAGGGCCTGAAGGTCAAGGTCACCCCTTCTCTCGGGCAAAAATGCGCAAGGTGCTGGACCTGGAGCGAAGACGTGGGCAAAGACGCCGGATTTAATGACGTCTGCGGCCGTTGCGCAGGTGTGTTGAAGGTCCTCCTGGGCCCAAGCGGCCTGGCCGGGTGATGTCTGCGCAGTCCTTAAGCGGCTGGTGCAGGGACTGGTCAAGGCCGCTTCTCCTGCCTGTCGCCCGTTTTTTTGCACGGATGGGCCTCACACCCAATGCCGTATCGGTTATAGGCCTTGCGGCCTATGGGGCGACAGGGCTTGTCCTTGGCCTCGGTCACCCTTTTTGGGCAGGGGTCATGCT
>JAJYLJ010000113.1 GCA_021787835.1 Deltaproteobacteria bacterium
AAAAGAAAAAACGACAAAACAAATACTGCTATATGCTGCCAAGAATGCTGAAAGGCCGCTGAATCTAAAGCGGACAGGTCATAACAAACAAGAATGACTCCGCGAGACCTTGCTGCATCAATGCCATTAGCATGAGGTATCTTATATGGCAGACAGACCAGCATCTTTTTTTTAGAGCCGGTGAACATGAACCGCCAGCTGCCGGATTCCTTTACTTCTCTTATGAGATTCGATGCCGATCGGCTGTCCTCGGGGGTCAAGGAAAGGGTGCTGACATCAAAGGGCGGCCCGATCCAATTCTTGTTTGTGGCCGCAATAACACGATCCGATCCATCCATGAAGATGACGGCCTTTACATCGAATACCGTACCGAATTCTGAGATGACATCCTGCGACATGTCAATGCCATTTCGTTGTCCGGCTTCGTCAAGCACGTACTGAAGATAATGCGTGCTCTGGATTCTCTCATCTTTAAACCGTTCCAGCAACTGGCTATAGACAAGCTTTGTTTCTGCAAAATACGCAGCTAAGCTGCCAATTGACATAAATAATATCGCTATCAAGATGATAACGATATTAAGCGAACGCATATTTTCATGCACATTCTTAAGCATGGCTAACACCCTAATTATTACGATTAAATAGAAATAAACTTATATTCTATCCGGCCTCAAAGACAACCCCCCCCCTATCGATGAGCAGAATAGAATAGTTGTTGTTTTTTTACATAATTCTTTCTAAAATTAAAAACACTCAGGAGGTCAGTTATGAACCGTGTAAGGATAGCATTGCTTTCCGCAATTATGGTTTTTATTTGCGCCGCAAATGTTAGGGCCGGCAATATCGGCACATACTCCGTAGGACAACTTGTACCGCTTGTCTATACTGACGGAGGTTCAATCGACACGGTGGTCGGCATCACCGTGACCAATGGTCCGGCCTTGATAAACTGGAATTTTTACGACGCCGATGGCAGAAATGTAGCAGGCGGTCAGCTCCAGGTCCCCACAAGAACGGGCTTTATCCCATTTTCATGGGAGGCCAACGCCCAAAAATTCACCAACGAAGATGGCTATCTCATCTTTACGTCATCCACCGCAACAATCCCGATCGCGGCGAATGCCCTATATGTAGATTCCGCTTCTGGAGATGCGGTCTTCATCCCAGTGACACCGACAGACATCAAGGGAAGCCCTGGCTCGCTGACTGTAGCCTATGTCGATACGCGCTACTGGATCGACCCCGAATATCAGGCCTCGACCCAGATGGTCTATTGGACCAACTGCGACGCCACAGGAAGCCACATGGCCACTTTTTATAGCGACAACGGCGAATACAAGGATCTTTTCATGAATTTCACAAATAAAAGCCTAAATGTGGTAGACCCGTCCAGCGTGCAAGACATCCCTTCTTATTTTATAAATGGCTTCAACATGATGAGCGCTACAGGACTCTGCGCGAGCGTTAAAAACCCTTATGTAATCGCATTCAGTCTGGTATCCAGCAATAAAATGAAGGCCACCCAGACACTACTTGGCGAAATAAGATAGGATGCGCCCTACGTCATCACGTCAAGCCGGGTGTTGCTGAAATCCGGGTGGTCTCCTGGATCGACAGGGGTTGGATCCTGCATCCAGCCGTTTTCGAAACCAAGCCCGATGGCATGATCTAAGATCGCCTCATACTCTCCGCCCTTAAGTCCTTGCGACAGGAGCGCATGTATCCCGGCCTTATAGGCAGGGAAAAATTGCGACATGAGACTTAAATTAACTTTGCCGCCATACCTGACTGCAAGTCGATTCAGCACCTCTTTTGAATTAACGCCGTATCCGGGGAGGACAAGGTGTCTTACAATAATCCCCTTGCGCGCCAGGCCGTGCTTGACATCAAGGTCCAGACCAACCTGCCGGATCATCTCGTCTATGGCGAGTCCGTTCCATTTAGGATAATCCCTGACACCCGACAGCTCGCCTCCGACGTCATCCAGGGCGTACTTGGCATCAGGCATATATATGTCCACTATCCCATCCAGAAGGGCGATGGTCTCGGGGTTTTCATATCCTCCGGAGTTAAACACAATGGGCAGGTCGAAACCATCTTGCACGGCCAGGGCCAGGGCCTCTACCGCCTGGGGAAGAACGTGCGTCGCCGAGATCCATTCGATATTATGGCAGCCTTTCCTCTTGAGATCAAACATGATCAGCGCGAGCTCTGCCGCCGTAACCGGCCGCCCAAGGCCTCCTTGGCTTATTTGATGATTCTGGCAATAGAGACAGCCGAGATGACAACCTGTAAAAAAAATAGCCCCTGCGCCATTGGTACCTGAAATGACTGGCTCCTCACCCATGTGCGGCACTGCCCTCGCAATTTTTACAATAAGCGCCGTTCTGCAAAAACCCCTCTCACCAAGCAGACGGTTTACTCCGCACCTTCTCGGACAGAGACTGCAGGAATGGAGCCTGGAGTTTAACTCACCGGCCCTTTCGAAGATCAGCTTTGCACGGCCCTTGCGGTCCGTGCCCGGCTTAAAGTGATACAAGGCTTACAATCGAATAGGCTGCCATGCCTTCGCCAACGCCGGCAAACCCCATCCCTTCAGTTGTCGTGGCCTTTATGTTGACCCGTGCGGCCACGACATTGAGCGCCCCTGTAAGGGTCTCGATCATGTCCGGGATAAAAGGCGCAAGCTTGGGGGCTTGGGCGACAACGGTAATGTCGGCGTTGCCCAGAGAAAGGCCCTTGTCCGCCACCATCCCGGCGACCATGGCAAGAAGCGCGATGCTTGATATACCGCGATATGCAGGGTCGGTATCAGGGAAGTGCCTGCCTATATCCCCGAGACAGGCGGCTCCAAGCATGGCGTCGCACAAGGCATGGGTCAGGACATCTGCGTCAGAGTGACCCATAAGTCCTTTGTGAAATGGCACATCAACACCGCCAATGATAAGGGGCCGGCCGGCCACAAGCCTATGCACGTCATATCCGAAACCCACGCGCAATCCACCGAAGACATCCATTTAAACCGGCCTCTTCACAAACCCAGCCTTGATCAACGCTATTGCAAGACTCAAATCGTCTTGGGTCGTAACCTTTAAATTCATCGGGCTGCCATCAACAACCCCTATGCTTATCCCTGCGAGCTCTAAAAGCGACGCCTCGTCCGTTGCCTTAAAGCCAACCCCGTCAGCCTCTTCGTAGGCCCTGGCAAGGTCATCTCTCTTACATACCTGCGGGGTCTGAGCGAGAAGAAGCCTTGCGCGGTCAACGGTCCTTGTCACAAAACGCTCTTCGCTCACCTCCTTGACCGTGTCGCTTATAGGAATAACAGGGATTGCAGCCCCGACCTCTCTGGCAAGCAGACAGGCCTGCTCAATAAGGGCCGTAGTGACAAAAGGCCTTGCGGCATCATGCACGGCCACCCATCTTATACCCCGATCGACGGCCATAAGACCGGCCCTTATAGACTCTTGTCTGGTCGCCCCGCCAGGAATGATCTTGACCCTCTTATCTCCGGCATATAACGATGCGATCTCAGACACCCTCTCTCCATAGTTCCCATGAGAGACAACCACCAATTCGTCTATTATAGGCGAATTCGACATGGCTGCAAGACTCCAGGCCAATATAGGCCTGTCCCCCAGCAATGTGAACTGTTTGGGTTCAGCGCCTCCGAAACGAAGCCCGTCGCCGGCAGCGGCTATTATGGCCGAAACACGCAAAACTAATCTCCTTCCGGAAATATCTTTCCTGGATTCAATATACCCTTCGGATCAAAGACCGCCTTTATTGAGCGCATTATATCCAAGGTTTTTCCATCGAGCTCCATGCCTATATAATCCCTTTTGGTAAGCCCCACACCATGTTCGCCGGAAATGGTGCCGCCAAACTCGATGGTTTTTTTAAATATCTTTTTTACAGCGCTCTGAGCACTGGTCATTTCATGTTCCTTCCTTTTATCAAGGAGGATATTCACATGCAGATTGCCGTCTCCCGCATGTCCGAAACTGAGTATCTTAAGCCCTGTCTCCTTGACGGTCTCCTCGATGACACGAATGATGCCGGAAAGGGCGTGCCTTGGGACACAGATATCTTCACTTATCTTGTGAGGCGGTCCAAGCCTGCGCACAGAAGTTGAAAGCGAACGCCTGGCCTTCCAGAAGGCCGCGGCCTCATCTTTATCTTTCGCAACATAGACCCCGACGGCCCCTTCCTCTCTGAAGGCGCAGATGATGGCATCGAGTCCGGCGGCGATACTGTCTTCTTGGCCATCCACCTCGACAAGCAGCATGGCTGAAGCCGTCTCTGGCACGCCGACCGGAAGCTCGTCGGCAATACATCCAAGACAGGCCGCATCCATAAATTCGGCACACCTCGGGAGCACGCCGAGCACAAACAGCCTTGAGACCGCGCTGGCGGCGGCGGAGGCATCCTTGAAAAATGAAAGCGCCGTGCCGACGGTCTGTGGGGCAGGGATAAGTTTTAGCGTAACACCTGTCACAACGCCAAGCGTGCCCTCCGAGCCCACCATCAGCCTTGTAAGGTCATAGCCAACCACGCCCTTGGCGGTCCTGAACCCTGTTCTTATGACGTCCCCGCCTGGCAGGACTACATCGAGGCCTATTACATAGTCTCTTGTTACCCCGTATTTTACAGCCCTGGCCCCGCCTGCACCAGTTGCCACATTGCCGCCGATAGTACAAAAATCAAGACTCGATGGATCTGGCGGATAGAAAAGCCCGGCGGCTGCGGCCCTATTTTGGAGCTCGCCGGTCACAACACCTGGCTCCACCTCTGCCATAAGATCAGAATGACTTATAGACAAGATGCGGTTCATTCTTGCAAGACAGAGGACTACCCCGCCGCCCCTTGGAAGAAAGGCCCCAGTGGTTCCGGACCCGGCACCCCTTGGAAAGACCGCAATACCCTCTCTTTGCGCGAGGGCCATAACCTTTCGCACCTCTTCAGTCGAGGAGGGAAGGATCACGGCGTCAGGCAAGAACTCAAGGCCGCTTGCATCATAGGAATAACAGACGAGATCAGACCGATCCGTCAGGAGGCCTCCAGGGGCCACAAGCCCGGAGAGCTCTTTTATGAAACCATAGCGCACGTTAACCCTGCCAGCGGAGCTTCTCCATCTGGCCAACCAGATAATCCACCTCGCTCTTCAATTTGGCGGACTCACTCATGGACCTTGTTATGTGCTTGACTGAATGCAAAACAGTTGCATGATCCCGATTAAACTCCCTGCCTATAACCTCAAGCGGATAGTCAGTAAACTTCCTTGAAAGATACATGGCAAGTTGCCTCGGCCATGAAACGGCGCGCTTCCTGAGCTTTGACCTGAGGTCTTCCTGCGTGACCTTATAATGCCTGCAGACAAGCTCCCTTATGACCCTGATGTCTATTTCCACAGGTTCCGCAGCAAGGTTTTCCACGACCTCCCTGGCCATATCGAG
>JAJYLJ010000114.1 GCA_021787835.1 Deltaproteobacteria bacterium
ATCGCGCATGCGTCTTTTTCCTGAACCGTTGCGTTGATCTCCATGTCTTTTAAGTCATTCCTTTTATCGATTTATTGCTTTTATAATTATATAATGAAAAAATATTAGCCACGGATCATTTTCAGAACTTGTAAATTTATACTCTAGCTGCGAATGTGCCAAGTGGTAAATGGACTGCGAATTTATGGTTTCCTTTAATGTATTTTTATGTTAAAATTTAAAATTAAATTATGAACCGATATTCTTAGGGGGGGATTTTAATGTTTAACGTGGGAGATCTCGCTGTCTATCCTGCCCATGGGGTCGGGATAATAGAGGCCATAGAACAAAAAAGCGTAGCGGGAACCGAGCACACCTTTTATATCATGCGAATCCTCGAAAATGACATGAAAATAATGATACCAAAAAAAAACGCCAGCCAGGTCGGGCTGCGATGTATTATCTCCATGGATGATGCAGATCAGGTGTACTCCATACTGCAAGACAAAGAGGTTGAGTTCACCCCCCAGACATGGAACAGGCGCTACAGGGAGTATATGGAGAAAATAAAGACAGGCTCCATCTTTGAGCTGGCCGCCGTGCTAAGGGACCTGTATATCCTCCAGATAAACAAACCTCTGTCCTTCGGAGAAAAAAAGATGATGGATACCGCCAAGGGGCTTCTTATAAAAGAACTCTCGGTGGCCAAGCAAAAAACAGAGGCCGAAATAACCATAAGCATAGAATCAATTTTTGTGCCGGATACAATGCAGACCGCAAGCCTTGGATCATAGCCTGGTATCAGGCGGCATAGGGCTCGAAATCAAGATCGACGGGGCTGCCGCCGGCGAAAGACTGGATAAATACATCGCACTGCAACACCCCGGCATATCGCGTTCCCAGATCCAGAGGCTCATTGCAACCGGTCATATAAAAATAAAAGGAATCGACCGGATAACCCCTGGCCTCAAGATAAAGGCTGGCCACCTGATCGAGATATCGATCCCGCCGCCCGAACCCATCTCGATTGAGCCATCCCCCATACCGATCCACATCGTCTATGAAGACAGTTACATGCTGGTCATAGAAAAACCGCCAGGCCTGGTGGTCCACCCTGGGGCCGGACGGGAAGAAAAAACACTTGTCCATGCCCTCCTGCACCACTGTAAAGACCTTTCCGGCATAGGCGGCAAGATACGACCAGGGATAGTGCACAGGCTTGACAAGGATACTTCCGGCCTTATGGTGGCCGCCAAAAACGATCTTAGCCACGATGCGCTCATAGAAGAATTCAAGGCTGGATTGGTAAAAAAGACTTATACGGCCCTGGTTCTGGGAAAAATGCGCGACAAGGCCGGATGGATAGACCTGCCTATAGGACGGCACCCTGTTGACAGAAAAAAGATGTCTGTTGCGGCAAGGCACGGCAAACAGGCGACAACCAGCTGGCGCCTAGTGGAAACAATGGGCGCGGCAAGTCTCCTTTCCATTGACATTCACACAGGCAGGACTCACCAAATCAGGGTCCACATGGCCCACATGGGCCATCCGGTCATTGGCGACACCCTGTATGGAGGGCCGGCGGTCTTGAAAACAGGGCGGAAGGAACCATTGCCTGTCCCAAGGCAGATGCTGCATGCATCGAGATTAAGGCTCAAGCATCCCGTAACCGGAGAAGACATGGAATGGCTCAGCGATCCGCCTGATGACATGGCCGATGTCATCAACGGATGCCGCGCGCTGTTGGATTAAAGACGGCTCCAAACTCATACTCAAAGGCCCTTGCGCGAACTGGACAGGCCTAAGCCTTGAGGTCATCAAGCCCCCTTACATGAGTTTAATTGCCTGAGCCGATGACATGGTGTATTTTTAAAAGTTATTCTCAGATCCACAATTCAAAACAAGAGGGTGTATCATTAATCAGAAACCGGAAAATTCAGGCGCGGGTGTCTATGTCTCTGTCTGGCACAAGATCTGGCGCCTCATAAAACCTTATGCGCCAAGGGTGATCTCTGCGATCATATTCGGCCTCGTAGTCTCCGGGCTCGACGGGTCCATAGCATGGCTTATAAAACCGGCCATGGACCACATCTTTGTCGGCCATCATTATAAATACATATATTATTTACCTATAGGCGTCATAGTGCTGTACGTATTGAGGGGCGGGGCCGATTTCGCCCAATCCTATCTTATGCGCACGGCGGGGTTCCGCATGGTAAGGGATCTCAGGAACCGCTTCTTCCAGAACCTTGTAAACCTGCCGCTGTCTGTCGTCACAAAGTCCTCCTCGGGCGACATGATCTCAAGACAGATGAATGACGTAAACATCCTAAACCGCATACTGTCCGAAAGCTTCCGCACCTTTCTCGTCGAGGCCCCTAAGGTGGTAGTGCTGGCATGTGTTGCCGCTTACAGAAGGTGGGACATCGCGCTTCTGAGTTTTTCGCTCTTTCCTTTCATTGTATTCGGGACAAAGAGGCTCAGCTTGTTTGTGCGCAAGCGGCGCAAAAAAGTGCAGCAATACATGGCCATACTGACCCATAGGATGAACGAGATAGTAATGGGGCTCAGGGTGGTAAAGATATTTGGCATGGAAGACGTGAAGAAGGCCCAGTTCAAAAGGGAAAATCAGCTTTCATACCGTCAGAATGCAAAGGTCATCATGCTCAAGGAGGCCACTCAATATCTGATAGGCGTGCTCTCAGGCATATCCATAGCCACGATACTGGGCTATGGCGGCATACTCGTCGCCAAAGGCAAGATGACATCCGGCGATTTTTTCTCGATACTGGCCGCGATAACCTTCACATTCAATCCACTGAAAAAACTGGGTGCCGCATATAATATATTCCAGGAAACCCTTGGGGTGCTTGAGCGCGTCGACCAGTTTCTCGAAATCGCACCCGAACAGGTTGAGGGAAGACCGGTGCGCACACTCAAAGACAAGATAGAATTCAAGGCCGTCTCTTTCAATTATCCAGACAGTGGCATCGAGGTGCTGCACGATATATATCTTGAGATACCAAACGGCAAGCTCATCGCCATAGTGGGCCCAAGCGGAGCGGGCAAGAGCACCATAATCGATCTCATACCAAGATTCCTCTCACCGACCAGTGGCAAAATCCTCTGGGATGGAGACGATATAGGCAAGCTCAATCTGGTTGAGCTGAGGAAAAATATAGCCATAGTAAGCCAGGACATAATCCTGTTCAGCGACACAATAAAGGAAAATATCGCGGCAGGAAGACATCCTGCCACAATGGACGAAATAGAAAGGGCTGCAAGGCTTGCCGATGCGCACGACTTTATAATGGCGCTTCCAGATGGTTATGACTCGATGCTTGACGAAAGGGGACTTAATCTATCCGGAGGACAAAGGCAGCGGATAGCCCTTGCAAGGGCCATCTTCAAAAATCCGCCCGTACTCATATTAGACGAGGCCACAAGCGCCCTGGACACCACCTCTGAGCAGGCCATCCAGAAGGCCCTCGCAACGGTCATGAAGAACCGGACAACCATTGTCGTAGCCCACCGTCTGAGCACCATCCAAAACGCCGACCAGATCATAGTGCTCGACAAGGGACATATAGCAGCGAAAGGGACTCACTCTGAATTACTTGAAAAGGCCCCTCTTTACAGGGAATTATATCTGAACTTGACGGCCAGCGCAGCAAGTGCGCGGCCATAAAGCCCTCTCTTAAAAAGCGCCCTGGCGATGCCATACACCCAGGAGGCCCTTTTTCTTTAAAAGAGAGCCAAGCCGCCTGTCAATTTCTCTTTCAAGGCCGTCATCTCTGGGCCAGTCCTGGTGATAGCCCTGCCGGAACGCGGCCAAAAGGACCTCGGCAACCCCTTCCTTCATGGCATCACACATGAACCTGGCAACATCCCTCGCCCTTGCTTCGGGACCGGCGCCTGTAAACCGGAACGCACCGTCAAGGTCAACCAGCCAAAAACGTATCCCTTCATGGCCGCCCGCGCATGTCACCATTATATTCGACCACTTCATATCCCCGTGAACCACTCCAAGCCTGTGGAGCCGCCCCAAAAGCCTGCCAAGGGCATCAAAGTGCGCCTCTGTGGCCTGCCCGGCGGTTACAAAGGCGTAAAAGGTGACAGCCCCCCCCAAATATTCAGTAACTATAACCTCCACGCCGCTTCCCGGCCTGACAAGGGCCGCATGGGCAGGGACAGGGCCGGCCGCCCTTTCCAGCCCTGTCCCTATAGGCCACACCCTTTTGGGACGTCCGCAAAGCCAGGGCCACCAAACCGGAAATAGCAATGTCCTGTAAAATTTCATGACGAGTGACGCCTGATCCGGGCCGCGCCACAGAAGGCCAGCCCCTGTCCGGCCAAGCTCAGGCTCATGACTTCGCAAGGGCGTCCAGGTATAAACTGAGGTGCTTTTGCCCTGCTTGATGGTCTTCACCTCCCCTGCCTTCAAAAATACATCCCAGGAAGGATAATCCAAGACCATCGACCGCCCCAGTGGACCAGGCCCTAAAACCAGCCGCGCGGCACCCCACTTCTCAAATTTCATCTATAAAGCCACGCCCTCGTGAAGGCCCTGATACATCCTGTCCATTTCCTCCATCATCTTTACAATATCAAAGTCCAGAGCCCTTTCCCTCCCGGCCTTTGCAGCGGCGGCCTTACGGTCTTTGTCCCAAGACATCACTTCCTTCATGGCGGATGCAAGGGCCGATGGGTCTCCGGGCGGCACAAGAATGGCATATCCCTTTTTATCGAGTCCGCCCAGCACCTCGGATATCCCGCCCACATCGCTTCCAACGCATGGCGCGCCCGAGGCCAATGCCTCCACCAGCGCAAGCCCCAGCCCTTCATTGCGCGAAGGAAAGACAAAGCCGTCAACGCCAGCAAGAAATCCGGGGATATCATCGACCCTGCCTAAAAATGTAACATGCCCGGCAAGGCCGAGCCCTTCGGCCATCCGCTCAAGCTCGCCCCTGAGCCTCCCGTCCCCTGCAACGGCCACGTGTCCGCCCATGCCGGCAAGACCGGCCACGGAAAAGGCCCTGAAGAGAATGTCATGCCCCTTTACAGGGACGAGCCGCCCGACGCTGCCCCATATCCATTTATCCACCGGGAGCCCGAATCCATGTCTCGCCTCGCGCTTATCAGGCATTGGCGCTGAAAAACGCTTAAGATCTATGGTGCAGTAGACAGTCTTCACCTTCCCCGAGCCGACACAGGGATTGTGCTCGAGGACGTCACGCCTGACCGCCTCCGAGACGCTGACAATGGCGTCCACCCTGGGAAGCAGCAGACGGTTCTGAAACCGTCTCATAATGGAGCGGCTCTGGTTTTGCGCTATCGCGCTCGATATGATCTTTACGCCAGCCAAACCAAACGCAGCAAGGGCGGCATAGATGGTTGGCTTGTGGCGAT
>JAJYLJ010000015.1:0-19466 GCA_021787835.1 Deltaproteobacteria bacterium
ACTTGGCCGTTGACATCACGAAGAACGGTGGCACGGGCCTCAAACCAGATTCCAAGCCTCGGGCTATAACCTTCACCGACAATAGCATCCCCTAACCGGTGCAAATGCCGGTAAGCTCCATTGGAATCGAAGTCTTGCGAAAGCGCCTGGTCGATCAAGCACGGTCTAGCCTCACCATAAAACGGGATTGCGTACTCATAATCCCCCTTGCCAAGCATATCCTCGGCTTTGACGCCGCTCAACTCCTCGGCGGCCCTGTTCCAAGCCGTGACGACTCCACGCCTATCGATAACAAAGGTGAAATCCGGCAAATTATCAAGGATGGCGGAAAGGTGGCGCTGCGATTCCTTGACCGCCGCCTCTGTCCGTTTGCGTTCGGTTAGATCGAGAAGCCATGCCAGCACCCCTGGTCTTCCTTCGTATTCGATCTGCATATAGGTTACACAGACGTCGCGGATATCCCCGCCCTGGCCGTACATCTGCAACTCAAAATCTCTAACCTCGCCTTGTTCACCGAGCTGGGCCAAAAGGCGGCTGCGCTCCTCAGGATCAACGTAAGCGCCGAAAGTTGAATCACCAATTTTAAGGTCAATCATTTCAAGAAATTGCTTATTGGCGAACTGCACGATGTCTTCAACTAAAATTCCTACTCCAATCGGCGACATATCCAAAATATGTTTCAGGCGTTTCCGTTCGGCCGACATAGCGGCGTTGATAGCCTTCAATTCCTCCTGGCGTTCTACAATCTGATGCTCGGAAACGGCGAGGGCCGACGCCTTGGCCTGGGCCTCTTCCAGCAGTATCTTGGTTGCGATATGCTGAGCCAGGCTGTCGACATTCAAGGCCGCCATGGGCAACAATGCACTCAACAACGCCTGCTGACGTTCAGACAAAGGCTCCACTGGCGCAAGTTCGATCACAGCCAACACACTGTCACGGTTGATCACCGGGACAGCCAATAAAATACGGGGTGTCACCACGCCGATAGCCGTCGAGATATATACGCTGTCCGCAGCGGATGCCGAGATCGTCACCGGCCTTCGTTCAAAAGCCGCCTGCCCGACCAGCCCTTCGCCGACGACGAATCCGCGCTTCTCTCCAGCGGTATCAAGGGCAAAACCACCTACCCGCACAAACCTCTTGCGGCTCTCGTCGGCAACATAAAATGCCCCATATAGCAGAGGAACTGATTCCGCAAGATGCGAGAGCAAAACCGCCGCAAATGTAGCGAAATCTTCAGCCGGTTGCAGGCGTTCCAAGATTGCCGACACCTCGGCCTTGACCCAGCTTTGCATGTCATGCTCCTGGACGACACGCTGAAGGATATGAAGGGCCCGCGCGGCCTCGCCAGCCTCGTTGGTCCGGTCCAGATAAGGAATGGGCCGGTCCAGCCGCCCCTCGGCGAGGTCTTGGATGCTGCCACGCAGCGACGAGAGGATATCCACGACTTCACGCCGGGCGATAAAGCCTGTAATGACGAACACCATAACGAGGTTGAATCCGATTACCAGCCAAGTAACCAGAATGGTCCGGCGTGTCTGACGCGAAATATCCTCCGACGCGGCAACAGCGTCACGGCGCAGCCCTCCGGCTACCACAGAAAGTGCGCGGCGGGCGCTCTCGATCCGCGGAATCAGACCAACGCGCCCGGCGTTTCCTGGCGCGTTGGCGCCAAGGGCCCTGCTGTCCATAAATACTTTATTGAGAAGCGCGGCGGCTGCGGCAATATCGCCGGCGCGGGCCGGAATTTCATGTATGCTATCGGCTATGAGCGATTTATATTCACTGTAGGTCTTCTCCATCCCGGCGTCGATATGCCGCATACCGCCGGCATCATGTCCGGAATCCGCTTGATAGAGCAACATTTCAAGGCGGTAGAGGCACGCATCAGCCTTCGTAAGATTCATAACGGCCGTTTCATCATGATCAATCAGGCCTCTGTAACGGGCATCTATACGCTTAATTTCAATAGAAGAAAACAGCGTCGCGATGAGCACTATCGCGACCAGGGGCGTCACCGCGGCAAGCACTTTATGCCGTATCTTGAAATTGGAGAAACCCATCCTTGTCGTCCCTCTGGATAGAAATCAACTCACAAAACGAAAGACGACGCCAACGGCGTCTATCCGGGTGAGGATTATCCATGTGTCTTCTATTGCTGGCTGACCCCATATCGCCAGCGATGATTTTTCTTTCTATGACTTTAGTTATCGATTATAATTATATTAATAGGCTGTCAATCTTTTTATGTAAAACATTAAATAGAATAATTCTCATAGCAGACAACTTAAAATCGTATAATTCTATCTGACTATAGAAGGTCTTTGCATCAAGCTTGACAAGACATATCAGGCGTGATAACCATACCGATCTGTCTAACAGGCCGTAAAGCTGGGCCGTTAACTCAGGAGGTAGAGTATCTGCCTTTTAAGCAGAGAGTCGCTGGTTCGAGTCCAGCACGGCCCACAAAGGGTCCCCGTCGTCTAGCCAGGTCAAGGACACAAGCCTTTCACGCTTGCGACACGGGTTCAAATCCCGTCGGGGACGCCAATTCATTTTTATAATACATTTTGTCCGCATCCGGCGCCCGCCTATCGAAATAGCGCGCCGACCTGCCACGAAAACTCCATCCACGATAAAATACCAGGGAAAAGGCCGCCGGATGCCGGGATATGCCAAAACGCCTTGACTTAGGCGGCTCTGCAAGTAAAGGTAGATGAAACCTTGATGAAAATTTAAAATGGAGAATGCCATGCCAGAAGGACCACAGATATATCTCGATGAATCAAAGAGGATGACAGGAGAAGACACGTTCAATTTTTCATGCAACCCGCAAAAGGCATGCTTTACAGCCTGTTGTCATGACCTCAATTTGGTGCTGACGCCCTATGACATCCTGAGGCTTAAAAACCGGCTCGGCATGAAGTCGGAAGAATTCCTGCGCCTTTACACCAGCGTCCATGTCGGCCCGGGTTCCGGCCTTCCGGTAGTACTCTTAAAGATGGAAGAAGGGACTATGAAGTGCCCGTTTCTTGAAGAGGAGAAAGGCTGCACTGTTTATGAAGACAGGCCTGGGGCGTGCAGGACCTATCCCCTTGCAAGAATGGCGTGCCGCTCGCGCGACATGGAGGGCGTCCGGGAATTTTACTGCACGGTAAGGGAGCCTGACTGCCTTGGTTTTGAAGACGGCGAATCTTGGACTGTATCCGGATGGATCGAAAACCAGAGGCTAGGGCCATACAATGAAATGAATGACGTATTCGGAGAGATACTACAGGCGAAGATGGAGGCCGGGAACCCGAGCCTCAATGCGGACCAGATAGAGACCTTTTATCTTGGCTGTTACGATCTGGACCGTTTCAAGGGTTTCTTTCTCGAAGGTCCTACCCTTGACCGCTATATGGAGGACGAGGATGTGGTCAAAAAAATCAGGGGTGACGAGCTGGAGCTCTTGAGATACGGGATGCGCTGGGTGAAGAAAAAACTCTTCCAGGGCGGATGCCTTCCATGCGGTTCAGGCTGCGGCGCAAACACATAACAAAATGAAAGAAACCGCCTCTCTTGTAAACAAATCCTTAGACCATCTTAAAAAAGAGCTTCCTTTTGCGCCGGATGTCTGCCTCATGGTTGGTACAGGGCTTGGCGGGCTGGCGCAGGCCATTGATGCAGTCTGGTCATCGGACTATAAAGATATACCTGGCTTTCCGGTATCGACCTCGCCCAGCCATGAAGGGCGGCTGCTTGCCGGGGCTATGGGCAAGGCAAAGATAGCCCTGTTTCAGGGCAGGAGCCACTACTACGAAGGCTACAGCACAAAAGATCTCACGCTGCCGGTACGTGTGATGGCGCTTCTCGGCGCAAGGCTTCTTATCGCCTGTAACGCAGCGGGCGGGCTGAATCCTGAATTTTCATCAGGGGATATCATGCTCATAAGGGACCACATAAACCTCATCCCTGACAACCCGTTAAGAGGGCCTAACATAGATGCCTTTGGGCCCAGGTTTCCCGACCTTTCACGCGCATACACGAAAGAGATCAGAAAAGAGGTAAACGATCTGGCTGGCGGCCTTGGGGTCAAACTCAAAGAAGGGGTCTTTGCGGCAGTGCCAGGGCCGAGCCTCGAAACCCCGGCCGAGACCAGGTTTCTCCGTATCATAGGCGCTGACGCCGTAGCCATGTCCCTGGTGCCGGAGGTCATCGTCGCGGCACATGCCGGGATGGAGGTGCTCGGTATATCTGTCATCGCAAACGTAAATAATCCTGATGATTTCAAACCCATTCTGATCGAAGACATAATAGCACAGGCAAAGGCCGCCGAGGCCAGGCTCGAAGGCCTGCTGGCCGCCTTTCTCAAGGAGGACAGGCTTTGGAGAAGGTAGACCTCCTGGTTACAGGCGAGATGCTTGTAGTCAGCCCTGATGAATCGGCGATAGCACCAGGGGCTGTCGCTGTAGACAATGGCAGAATAGTAGCCGCAGGAAACGCAAGCGATATAACAGGGGCGTTTGAAGCCAGGAAGATTATCGACAGGCCCCAAGGGCTCATAGCACCCGGTCTTATAAACGCCCACACACACGCAGCCATGACCATATTCAGGGGGCTTGCAGACGACCTGCCGCTTAAGGCCTGGCTTGAGGAACATATCTTTCCGGCAGAGGCACGTCTTACTCCTGAACTTGTAGCCCTGGGGACAGAGCTTGCCTGCGCCGAGATGATCCGCTGCGGCACCACCGGCTTTGTCGACATGTATCTGTTTGAGGATACGGTCGCATCGGTAGTGGAAAGGGCCGGGCTCAGGGCCTGGCTTGGCGAGGGTATATTTGACTTTCCCTCCCCGGCCTTCCCATCAGGCTGCATCGCCCTCAAAGAGACCGAGCGGCTCATAGAGAAATGGGCAGGGCACCCACGGATCACCATAACCGTTGACCCCCACACCCCTTACACCTGTTCGGGCGAACTTCTTATAAAGGCCAGGGACATCGCGGACAAATATGATGCGATAACAGTAATCCACCTTGCCGAAACAGACTGGGAGGCAGGCGAGATCCTGGCGAGGTCAGGCGCCTCACCGGCTGGATATCTGGACGGTATCGGAGTCTTGAACGAAAGGCTCCTTGCCGTCCACTGTGTGGCGCTTGGGGAAAACGATATAGAACTCTTTGCACAAAAAGGCGTCCGGGTCGCTCACTGCCCTGAAAGCAATCTTAAGCTCGGCTCAGGTATCGCGCCCATACCAGAGATGATCGAAAAAGGGGTGCCCATAGCCATCGGCACAGATGGCGCTGCAAGCAACAACGATCTGGACCTGATGAGCGAGATGAATACAGCTGCAATACTCCAAAAAGGCTTAAAAAAAGACCCGACACTCGTTCCGGCATCACAGGCCCTGGCTATGGCAACAACATGGGCCGCCCTTTCTCTCCACAGAGATGACCTTGGGGCCTTGCGGAATGGGGCCAAGGCAGACCTCATAGTCATCGACATGGCGCAGGTGCATCTGAGGCCGTGTTATAATCCTGTCTCACATATTGTATATGCCGCAAGAAGCGGCGATGTCCAGGATTTAATAGTCGGCGGCTCCATCTTAATGGAGGATCGGAAACTTACGACCATAGACGAGGAAGAACTGCTTTCGAGGATAAAAACGGCTATTAAACTTTGGTAGGAGCGATTCATGAATTGCCCTTGCGCACTTTCCGATATGGTGGTGAAAAACAAACAAAATCTGATTAAATCAAGGCAGGGCCAGACGGTTTCTTATAATTTGGCGCGCCATCTCCACAGATGCGATAAGGCTTGATGGGTCGGCGTTGCCCGATCCTGCTATATCATAGGCAGTCCCGTGATCAACCGATGTCCTCACGATGGGAAGGCCGATGGTGACGTTTACGCCATCTTTAAAATGCAGGAGCTTAAATGGGATCAGGCCTTGATCATGATACTGGCAGACCACGGCGTCAAATCTGCGCTTTACGGCCGCTAGGTAAAAGACAGTATCCGGTGGAAATGGCCCTGTGGCATCTACCCCCTCCGCCCTGGACAAGGCTATGGCCGGCGAGATGATCTCTTCCTCCGCATGGCCGAACAAACCCGCCTCTCCGCCATGCGGATTGAGAGCAGCGACCGCGATTCTGGGCTTGGATATGCCGAAGTCCCGCCTTAGTGATGCATGTGTAATGGATATTGTCTCAAATATTTTCTCCGTTGTAAGAGAACCAGGCACGTCACTTAATGGGCAATGTATGGTCACGAGCACAACCCTCAGCCCCTCCCCCGCAAGCATCATGGCGTATCTTTTGGCGCCGGTCTTTTCTGCGAGCATCTCTGTGTGCCCGGGATATGGGATACCTGCAAACCTAAGCCCGAGCTTGCTTATGGGTGCGGTGACCATGCCGGAAAGGGTGTCGGCCATACAGAGTTCTATGGCACGCGTCACGTATCTGTAGGAAAGTTCACCGGTAAGTGCCGTTGGCCGCCCCCAGCAGACTTCATCAACAGGCGCATCCGAGACCGGATATACGTTTATAGCCCCGGCTGTATGGGTAACGCGTGACGCTAAAGAGATTACCGGTATATCTGTGCCGACGGCGAGTGCGGCTTTCTTAAGTATACGTTCGTCACCAAGCACCAGAATATGAAAGGCAGGATCGTTGGAAAGCCAGTCCGGCCTTTCCGCAAACGCCTTGATAATTATCTCAGGCCCCACGCCGGCCGGGCACCCCATGGTGATGCCGAGTTTGATATCTGACTCAGTCTTCATGGCCTCTTTTTATGACGACCTCATCCTTTCCGTCTATCTCGTTAAGATACACATTTACATGCTCATCAGCCGACGTCTGGATGGAGGCACCGGTGTAGTCAGGCTGTATGGGAAGCTCCCTGCGCCCCCTGTCGACCATCACGGCAAGCTGGATCTTTCTTGGGCGGCCCAGGTCTGTAAGGGCATCGAGTGCGGCGCGGATCGTCCTTCCGGTGTAGAGCACATCGTCAACAAGTATTATGACCTTGTCATCAATTGAAAAGGGTATCTCGGTCTTTCTGACAATAGGATGATACCCGAGCCTGCTCCAGTCGTCGCGATACAGAGTTATATCTAAGGCCCCGCATGGAGGCTTCAGTCCTTCTATGGCGGCAATCCGCTCTATCAGGCGTTCGGCGAGCGGCACACCGCCCGTGCGGATGCCTATTATGGCTATATCTCCGGCACCCTTGTTCTCCTCGGCCATCTCATGGGCCATCCTGGTGAGCGCCCTGTCCATCTCTTTGTTATTCATTACTATCTTGGTCTTGAAGGCCATAACACCCTCCCCCTCCCGCCTTAGATGTCGCGCCGCTGAGGGCGCAAAAAATATAAATGTATCTTAATATTGTATAACGTAAGGCTTTTTGTTAAATAGATTCTTTACGTTTTGTCAACGACATAGAGGGGTATATGGCAGGCGAAAACCGCATAAAACTTATACGCAACATAGGAATCATAGCACACATAGACGCAGGGAAGACCACCCTTACCGAACGCATACTGTTTTACACCGGAAAGACCCACAAGATAGGCGAGGTCCACGACGGACAAGCCACCATGGATTGGATGCCCGAAGAACAGGAACGCGGCATCACTATAACATCAGCCGTCACCACGTGTTATTGGCAGGGCAAGGAGATACATATCATAGACACCCCTGGGCACGTTGACTTCACCATTGAGGTGGAAAGGTCCTTAAGGGTGCTTGACGGCGCGATAGGAGTCTTTTGCGCTGTTGGCGGTGTGGAACCCCAGTCCGAGACCGTATGGCACCAGGCTGACAAATATGGTGTCCCTAAGATGGCCTTCATAAACAAGATGGACCGGCTTGGCGCGGATTTCTGGGGTGTGATAGGGCAATTGAAGGAACGGCTTGGGGTCAACCCGTTGATTCTCAACATCCCGTCGGGATCAGAAGAGTCATTTGGCGGGGTGTTCGACCTTATAAAAGAAAGACTGATCGTCTGGAACGAAGGAAACCAGGGCATGGAATTCGAGGAACGGCCGATCCCGGATGGATACAAGGAAGAAGCGGCAAGGGCCAGGAATGGCCTTATAGAGACCTTGGCCGACGTTGACGACACAATCATGGAAAAGTATCTGGCAGAGACGCCCATAGACGAAAAAGATATCCATGAGGCTATAAGAAGGGCGTGCATATCACTTAAGGGTGTGCCGGTATTTTGCGGGTCAGCCCTTAGAAACAAAGGGGTTCAGCCATTGCTGCACGGCGTGGCGCACTACCTTCCAAGCCCTCTCGACATCCCTCCGGTAAAAGGCGTAAATCCGGCCACCGGCGAAGAAATCGAAAGGCCGGCAAAGGACAATGTCCCGCTTTCGGCCCTGGCCTTTAAGATACAAATGGACCAAGGAAGAAAGATGGTCTATACAAGGGTATATTCGGGCGTGCTCCATGCCGGAGATGAGGTGTTGAACCCGGGCAAGGGGATCAAGGAGCGGACCGCCAGGATACTCCAGATGCACGCCAATAAACGTGAAAGGATAGACGAGGCCGGGGCTGGAAACATTGTGGCTGTGATGGGGCTCAAAGACACCACGACCGGCGACACCCTGTGCGATCCGGCTCACCCTGTCCTCCTTGAACCGATAGAGGCCTACCAGCCGGTGATCTCTGTGGCCATAGAACCGAAAACAACCGGCGACGAGGAGAAGGTCGAACTGGCCCTCAAGAAACTCGCGGATGAGGACCCCACCTTCAAAGTACGCATGGATGAAGACACCGGTCAGACAATCATATCTGGAATGGGGGAATTGCATCTCGAGGTCCTGGTCCACAGGCTTTTGAGGGAATTTAACGCCCCTGTTACGGTCGGGAAACCACAGGTTGTTTACAGAGAGACCATTCAGGACGCGGTTACATGGGAGGAACACTTTGACAAGGAGATAGCGGGCAGGCGTCAGACCGCGGCTATAACGCTGGAAGCGGGCCCAAGGGCCAGAGGGGAAGGCAATATGGTTGCAAACCATATCCCTCCCGAAAAACTGCCGCCTGGATACGGGGACATGGCGCTGGAGGTGATAAAACAGGGCCTTGAAAGCGGGGTGATCCGGGGCTTTCCAATAGTTGATATAAAGGTCGAGCTAAAAGACGCCTCTTTCCAAGAGGGCCTTTCTTCGGATATCGCGTTAAGAGCCGCGGCCTCAATCGGTCTTAAACATGCATGCGAGCACGCCTCCCCAGTACTTCTTGAGCCAATGATGAGACTTGAAATACTTGTGCCGGAGAGCTATCTTGGCGAGGTCATAGGAGACCTCAACACAAGAGGGGGGAGGATAGAACACATAGAGCCAAGAGGGCCGATACAGGTTATAAGGGCGGTGGCACCGCTCGCCCAGATGTTCGGTTACTCCACGGCCCTTCGTTCAGCAACGCAGGGAAGAGGCACATTCAGCATGGTGTTTTCACATTATGATCCTGTCCACTGAAATTCATGACTAGCAGGGATAATTTGACAAAAGTTTTAAAACGGCGCAAAAATGATAATATAGCGTTTATGCACTGGCACAACAAAAAAGACATAAAAGGAGTGTCTTGAAATGGCGCCTAAAAAAACAAGAATCATCAAGAGTGAGTGGCCGAGTTTTATAAAAAATTTCAACAGACAAAACCAGTTCCGCACAGCCATCCTTTTCCTTGGAGACAAAGCGATAGTGGATGAACCTGGAATGGTGCTCCTTGGCCTTGCCTATGAACAAAAGACCAATCTTATAGGCATCTACTGCGGAGGACAAGACAAGGATTCCCCATCCAATCTCGTGCATACAATAAACGGGCCAAGGGCCATCTATCTCGAAAGGGACTATGATGCGCCCAACCCCGTAACCGGGCTGTCTATTCAGGGGGCTGCAGGGACCCCTACGGCCTACCTCATGTTCCTTGACGTCATGGCCGAAGAAACAAAAAGACGCTGGACATCGGATATTGCATATTGCATCTATGAAGGCCGCGGCATGGGACATGGCTATGATGAACAAGACTGGCACGAGGCAGAGGCCATCATAGAAAAGATCTCAAAATCTTTCTGGGAGGGTTGAAATAACGTTGCTCAAAGACAGCTTCAAGGCCACAGGCGCAGGGATTGACAAGACCGTAGCCCCGCCTGAAACCATTTCCAGGGTTAAAGACCGGCTCAAACTATTTGACTTCCCGATCCTTAAGTCTGTCGAGCGCATAGATAAGGGCAGACTGGGGATACCTGTCTATGTCAGCCGCTACACCCCGGAGGCAAGCCACATAACAGGCACCCAAAAACAGATGGGCAAGGGTGCAAGTCCTTACCAGGCCGAGGCCAGCGCGATCATGGAGCTCATGGAGCGCTTCAGCATATTCAGTTTCACGCGCGGCAACGCAGCGCTCCGGCCTACAAGCCTTGCGAATATACCCCCGGACGAGGCCTTGCCGGTAAAAGAGATGTTAAAAGCAGTACATGCAAACGAAAACGCTGCTGATGAATATAAAGCGCTCGTCGGGATCATCTCCTCCATGATGCCCTTTAAATGGGTCAGGGCCTACGGCCTGCGCGACAACAGGGAATTTCTTCTGCCCTGGTCATGGTTCTGGCCGATAAATGAATATAACGGCTCTGCTGCCGGAAACTCATTTGAAGAAGCGGCTATCCAGGCTATATGCGAGGTAGTCGAACGCCATGTATGTTCAATAATAACAAGGGATAGGCTTGTTACGCCGACCATTGACCCTGAAAGCCTCAGACACCCTGTTGCAATAGACCTTGTCGCAAGGTTTAAACGCCTTGGCATAAATCTTGTTTTAAAGGACTTTTCATTAAAAACCGGGGTGCCCACCGTCGGGGCCATCGCATGGGATCCATCCACACTTCCAATGCGAAGCGAGATAGTCTATACGGCAGGGACGTCACCCGATCCGGAGAGGGCTGCAATCCGCGCCATTACAGAGGTGGCCCAATTGGCCGGAGATTTCGACACGGAAGGGAGATACGTGGAAAGCGGCCTTCCAAAATTTTCAACCCTGGAAGAGGCCGGCTATGTACTGAAGACGCCTTCGATTGTCGCAATAAACACCCTGCCTGACTGCAGCTCTGAAAACTTCAGGGCCGAGATAGAAAAAACAACTGATGCATTAGAAAGATCGGATCTTAACACATATCTTGTCAACGTAACACATCCTGACCTTGGAATACCGACTGCATACGCTATAATACCAGGCAACCACTTCAGGGACAGGACATTAAACATAGACCCTGTTTTCCACTGCGCGCGCATTGCGGCGCTTTATGAAGATGCCGCCAGCGGACTATCAATCCTAAAGGCTATAGACCAATGCAATGCTGGCCGCTATGACATCGCCTTCTACACCGGCTATCTGTCGGAAAAGGCAGGTAGGTATATGGATGCGCTTGGCTGGTATGACGAGGCGTTAAGGCGCAAGCCCGAACCAGGAGAACTTGCTAGCATATACTGCCACAAGGGATTTTGCCTCAAGGAGACAGGAGACATCAAGGGCGCGCTGAGAGAGCTCGAACTCTCGAGGGGACTAAACCCTGATCTCAAGGAGACATACAATCTCCTTGGGGTTTGCTACTATCGCATGGATGATCATGTCAAGGCGATAGAGGCCTTTGAACGGTCCATAGCCATTGACCCTGGCTCCGCCATAGATTATGCGAACATAGGTAAAAATCTGGAACTTCTAGGTATGAGGCAAACAGCTGTCTCATGGTATAAAATGGCGCTGGAGCTAGACCCAAGTATTGCATGGGCCAGAGGGCATCTCGAGGCAATAGATACGGCCGGGTAAGAGTTCAAAATCTGGATCATTTTGAATTGTCATTCAATTTTTTGTTATTTTCCATGCGCTCTATTTTATAACTTATTGTAATTACAAAATAAAAATAAAAAAGCGCTTGTTGTAAAAAATACAAGATCGCCTTGACAAACATTTTTTACTATAGTATGAAGCAATTTGTAAAAATTTAAAGGGCAGTTATAACTTGTTTTAATAATCTCATAAGGAGGATTGCATGGCAACAATAGAGCACAAAGGGAAAAAGTTTGAAGTCGACGAAGATGGATTCCTCGCAAAAGGCATGGAAGAATGGAACCCTGAATGGGTTGATTACGTCAAGGAACAAGAGGGTATCACTGAACTCAATGATGAACACTGGAAGATGATAAATATCTTACAAGATTACTACAAGAAAAACGGGATCGCTCCTATGGTCAGGATCCTCTCAAAGACCACGGGGTATCCTTTAAAGAAGATATACGAGTTGTTTCCATCAGGACCAGGCAAGGGAGCCTGCAAGATGGCCGGACTGCCCAAACCGACAGGGTGCGTATAGTACGGCGATACGCCTTTGTTTTTTCATTTCCTCCTCCAAAGCCCTTGCCTAAAGGTAAGGGCTTTTTTATCTTTACATCTGCTCCATATAGATAATTATGCGCTTAAAGGATAAATCAAAAAATTGGGGTAGGTTTGGCCACGCCATGTATCTCGTGGCCTTATTCATGGCATTTTTTACGATTGCCGCTATTTGCGGGGCTGCCCGTGCATTGGCCGCCGCCGATCTTGGGTCCTCCTTGCTCTACGAGGAAATCACAAGGGATTTTGCCCCTATCCCGGCGATAGTCATGGATGTAACGGGCAATACCGCCACGATAGACAAAGGAAAGGTCCAGGGGGTAGTAGGCGGCGACCTCTTCGAAGTCTACGGCAAGGGTCTCGCAGTGAAAAGCCCCGACAAAAAAGAAGAAACCATCGGCTATCTCAAAAAACCCGTGGCAATGCTCGAAGTGACGCAGGTTGAAGAGCAAAAGGCAATCTGCCGAATACTCTATGGCAGGGCATCGGTCAACAAAGGGCTGCCCGCCACCCGTTACAGCGACATGACCGCGGCCTGCGAGACAAAAAACGATTCGGAACTGGCACAAAAAGGTTGCCAGATTTTAACCCAAACCCTCCCTGACCTGATATGGCTCCCGTCTTCCAGCGTTCCATCCGAGATACTGGACGCGAAATCAATGGAAACGCTCGGGATAAAGATGTTATTTTCCTTTGAAGCGGACAGACTAAAGGTCTTCGGGCCGGGCCTCAACCTTTTGCGCCAATATCCCCTTGGGCAAAGAAATAAAAACGCCAAGACCGGCGCACCCAAGACATCCAATATAGCTGGACCCATGGCCTCCGAAAACCCTGGCCAAAAGGCATATATCAAAAATATAGATTTGGCCAGCGCCAAGCTTATTGGCCGCCTCCCTGAAGAAACATTGCAAGTGGCGATAATGGACCTGAACAGGGACGGAAAACTTAAGATGGTATATCTTACGCCGTCAGGACTTTATATCTGCCCATTTAGGCAGGCCGGTCCGGTCGCCTCTTATAAATTTTACGGACCAGGCCACCTGATGGGCTTTTCAGCTATGCCCGACAAAGGATGGATCGCCCTTAATGTAGTAATGGACAAGGCCGGCATGCGATCCATGCTGTTGCGCTATGAAAATGGTCATATAATTGAGGCGCAAAGCGATATAAATCTCTGGTTGGCCTTCCTGAACATGGCGGATAACGGCAAAACGCAATTAATGGCTGGGCAGTCATTCGATCAAGACGACCTATTCGGACAAAAATTCTATAGGCTCGAACCTGAGGAAAAGGGCATATTATATGCCGACACCTTGAGGTTTCCGCCCCAATTCTCGATCCTGGGGGCCACATGGGCCAGACTTGACGACAGCGGCAACCAGGAGCTCATAATGATAGACGCCTCGGGACGTATCTTGATCTACAATCTCGGACAATTGATCTGGTCAACGTCAGCCCCGGTTACACAACCGCTTGCCAAACAAGGCTTTTTGAAAAGCTGCCTGATCCAGAATCAGAATGGGACAGGACCTCCATCTTTCTTGTTCGCCGGACGTAACATATCAGATACCGAGGAAATGGAGGACAGCATCATGATGCTTACATGGCAAGGAGGCAAATACTCGCTTCAGGCCATCAGTAAACCATTGGGAGGACGCATATCCGGAATATCGGATATGGATGGCCACCTCGTGTTCTGTCTCTCCAGGGCCGATCTTCAAAAAAAGGGGCGGTATGAAAGCACTCTCTATGAAATAGACTTAAACAAGAATTGATGTAGCGGCAAAGATAGACCCTTCGCAAAAAGTAATAAAAAAAATCAATCACCACGCACGAAATCCATCTCGGCATCCCTTATGCGCCGGTGATAATCCTGCGCTGTAATCCTCGCACCTTTTAGTCCGCCCCTCAAATTGATCTCCGACAGATATATCCCGCCTGGCGTAACCATAAGGTCTATGTGGGCGTAAGGGAATCTCCCTCTTGCCATCACAGCCTTACACAGAGACAACTGTTCTTTTGAAAGCTCATGTTCACCGCTTTTACCGCCAAAATAAAGATTGTTGCGGAGCGTATACGGATTCCTCCGCCAATAGGCCTCACAATAGTCTCTTATGATCACCACCCTAACATCCGTAACGGAGTCCATGAAAGGCTGGACAACAAATGGATAGGCCAATGAGCCAAATGATGTCTGATTATAGACATCCTCAATTGATGGCCATATATGTATGCCCAGACCACAATTCAGCCGGTTCTGTTTTGTCACGACCGATCCTATGTCTTGCATGCCATATGCGGTAATGCCCTGGACCAAATCATTCCGATCGCGCGCAACAAATGTATGCGGAACCATATATTCCCTAAACACCATGGCCTGTAGGCATTTTGACCTGCTGAGCTGTTGGGCCAGGGCTGATGGGAACAATCTGACGCCACGCTCGACGAGATCCAAAAAAAGTGTCTCTTCAGTAGGCTTTATGTTTAAAAGGCCAGCAACCTTATCGCCTTCTCTTAAGTCGGCGAAATGCTCCCTAAAGGACCTATTCTCAGTAATAAGGAGCCGCTGACGCATAATCTTTAAAAAAGCATCTCCATGAACCTGTCATGAAATTGGCTCAGGTCTGTATCACACTCGACACAATAGAGCCTGATCTCGCCCAGGATCCTAGATTCATCGCTCTGAGGGGTAAAACTGCCGTCAGCATTTTGGATATAGCGGGTGGTAATTACCACATCTTCGGCGACTTCATAAAAATGCCTGTCGTTTCCGCATGCGGGGCAAATAATCCGCCTGTAGAGCCGCTGAGTTGTCTCGGGTCGTATAAAATCAAATTTTTTATCCTGGCAAACAACGGCCTTATCCTTCATAATAACAGTCATAATACTCAGCTCACCTTAATTTAATCACAATACCACATACCACGATCCAGGTTTGCAGGATCGTGGTATTATCGCGCAAAATAACCGGTCAGGGAACCCTGCCCCAACACATGCCCATCTATGGCCTTCATGAAGTCCTGAAGGGTTGTTCGATCTGGAAGATCAAGCTTGTCAATATCGAGGGCGTAAACAGTAAATACATAGGGATGGTCCCCTGTGCCAGCAGGCGGCTGCGGACCGCCATAACCAATTTCTCCGAAGGAGTTCCTGAGCTCCCTGGCACCGGCTGGCATATCTTTGCGTGACGCCCCCTTTTTGAGCCCCGTGCACCCCCTTGGTATATTAATCACCAGCCAGTGCACCCAATTTCTGGCTACCGGATGCCTGTCCACCACAGATAACGCAAAAGACTTTTCTCCGGCGGGTATATCCCCCCATGATATCGGAGGAGAAATATTCATGCCGCCGACAGCCTGTCTTGTATAATCAACCGGAATTTTTGCTCCATTCAGAAAAGCCACGGAAGATATGAACATGGCCCTCTCCTCTCCATACGACAAACCACCGCTTAATAGCAACGCCGCATAAACAACGGCAAAAATCACTTTGCTATGGGTAATATATTGCTGCATAAAAATATTTTATAGCCTTTAAGATAAAAAATCTAGTAGATAACCTATTGAAACTTTAATATGATTAAAGTAATTGTATATTTTATTTGCATATCTTAAATTCCAAACAATATCAAAATACAACAAAAAGGATAAATTACGTGTTTTATCGTCCATCTTACATAACAACGGCGGAAAAAAACGCTATCCTTAAGAGATTTTGGGACAAAGATCCGTCTCTATGGTCAATAGATCAAGAGATGCAACAGCCGATCAAAAACAGGCTTGGATGGTTGGATGTCTTGCCGAAGATGATGGAAGCCAAGGCCCATCTCACCGGCTTTGCCGAAGAAATTAAAGAAATGGGCATTACAAAGGTGGTCGTCTTAGGCATGGGTGGCTCAAGCCTTACATCCATTGTCTTAAAAGAGGTCTTTGGTCCTGAAAAGGGATATCCTGACCTTAAAATACTAGACACCACGGACCCTGATGAGGTGGAGAGGCTGGCGCTGGAAAACGCATGGGACAGAACTCTTTTTTTGGTGGCCAGTAAATCAGGGACTACCATAGAACCCAATGCGCAGTTGAACTACTTATGGTCCCTGCTGGAATCGAGCATCCCAGACCCAGGCAGCCACTTTGCGGCGATTACAGACCCAGGAACGCCGCTTGAACACCTTGCCACAAAAAAGAACTTTCTAAAGGTCTTTTTAAACCCCCCGGATGTCGGCGGACGATACGCCGCACTCTCATATTTTGGTCTCGTGCCAGCCGCTATCTTAGGACTTGATCTAGATTTGATTTTCAGCAAGGCCTGGGATATGATAAACAAATGCGGACCATCAATCCCGTGGGGTCAAAACCCGGCCTGCAGACTCAGCGAATTTCTTGCTGATTATTCACTCCAGAATAAAGATAAATTAACAGTACTTGCAGACCAAAAAATAAAGCCTTTTGGCTTGTGGCTTGAACAGCTGATCGCAGAGAGCACCGGCAAGGAGACAAGAGGAATTGTGCCTATTGTCGGCGAAACTACAGGCATCCCAGGATTTTATGGAGGAGAACGAGCTTTTGCATATCTAAAACTGAAGGAAACCCCGCAAGAAGAAAGTTTCGATGGTTTCCTTGATGAACTCAAAAAGGCCCAATTCCCTGTCTATGAACTATCCTTGGCTGATATATACGACATATGGGGGCAATTTTTCCTCTGGGAAATGGCGGTAGCCATTGCATCGCATTTTCTGGACGTAAATGCATTTAATGAACCAGATGTTCGATCTTCAAAAGAAAAAACAAAAAAAGTGCTTGATACTTACAAGGCCCAAGGCAAGATGCCAATAACATTCTGGATAGACCCGCAAAGTCAGTTCCAATTCAGACCGTCCGGGATGCTTGCAGACTCAATGAAGGGTCTTGTGAGGGCCATAAGAGACATCTTCCAGGTCCTGCCTTCATGGGGATACCTTGCCTTTCTGCCATTTCTTCCTTACGACAAAGAAGTAGATGAGATCATTGGAGAGATGCGCCATCTGGCCAGACAAGAACATGGCTGCGCCACAACGCTTGGTTTCGGCCCGAGATACCTCCACTCAACAGGACAGATACACAAGGGAGGGCCAATGAGTGCGGCGTTTCTTATATTCACCAGAAAAAGAATGAAGGACTACCCCGACATTCCAGACCTCGGCGTATCTTTCTGGCATTTGCAGTTTGCACAGGCCCTCGGAGATTTCGAGGCCCTTTCCGAGGCCAACCGCCGCGTAATCCATGTACACCTTCCCGGCGATTACATATTGGGGCTCAGAAGTTTCAGCAAACTTTTCTCAAGGGCCGTCCGCCTGTAAGATCCTCGCAAAATGCAGGGTAACCGCAGGATAATTTTAATATTTTCGCTGATTTTAACCCTCGTAATATTTGGGACGGCAGGCTACATAATCATTGGAGGATGGAATTTTTTAGACGCCCTTTACATGACCATAATATCAATAACAACAGTTGGTTATGGTGAAGTAAGGCCTCTTTCTCCGGCAGGACGGATATTCACCATGGTGCTTCTCACCATGGGCGTGGGACTTTTTTTCTATGCAGTTACGTCATTGGCTGAATATGCAGTTGAAGGACGCATAAAAGGTCTATGGGAGAAAAGAAGGATGGAAAAGGCCATCTCAAGCCTGTCTCAACATTTTATAATCTGCGGCTATGGAAGAATAGGAAGATCCATAGCGGATAACATCTACAAAGAAGGGCACCCGATAGTAGTCATCGAAAACGACCCTGCCACCATAAAAGATGCGAACAGAGCAGACTTTCTATACATTGAAGGCGATGCCACCCAGGATGAATACCTCATAAAGGCTGGCATAGAACGGGCCAAAGGGATAATATGCGTGCTGAGATCAGATGCGGATAATGTATATATAACCCTTACATCCAGACTTTTAAACCCGGGCCTCTTAATCGTGGCTAGGGCCGGAGACCCCAGGGCTGAAAAGAGGATGATCCAGGCAGGGGCCAACAGAGTCGTCTCGCCATATGAAATAGGCGCCAGGCGAATGGCGCTGGCGGTATTGAAGCCCACGGTCATAGAATTTCTGGATCTGGCATTGCATTCATCGGTATTTGATATCTTCATTGAAGAGGTTACAATTGACGCCAAGTCGGCCATCGACGGCTTAAGCCTCCAAGATGCAGGCCTTAGACAGAAAACAGGCGTAACCGTCCTTGCAATACAAAAATTGGCTAACAAAATGATCTTGAGTCCAGACCCGCATTATATATTAAAAGGGGGCGACGCCGTAATAACGCTGGGAAGTCAAAAGGGCCTGGCTGAATTCAGATTGCTGGCAAAATCAAATACAACGTAAGGGAGGCTTTATGTACTTGGCACGCACAGACATCTGGTATATGGAGCGCATTATCTGGCTGATAGCCGGGATAGTAATTTTAACAGGCACTATTTTAGGCTTATTCGTAAACAAATACTGGTTCGCGCTGCCGTTGCTTGCAGGCATAAACATGGTCGTCTTCGCGCTCACAGGCTTCTGCCCCATGGCTGTTCTACTCAGCAAGCTCGGCATAAAATCTATCGCATCCCGCACTCAATAACCTCTCTTTCTGTGACTAAAAGGTCTAGCAGTTGGTCATGAGGGGCAAGCGGTATGTTTTCCAGCAACTGAAACTGAAAGCAAAGCCCTATGCGAAAGGCACAGGGGGCCTCTTTCTCAAAAAAACGATCATAATATCCACCCCCATAGCCATATCTGCCGCAGTGCCTGTCAAAAACACTACCCGGCGCAACGACAACATCTACTGTCCCGGAGGGCACTGCATGCCTTTCAATTACTGAAGGGTACGGCTCAAGTATGCCGTAGCTTCCTGGCGCAAGATCGCGCTCCCAATCCTCGATCAATACAGGCACAATCCTTTTATTTTTAACATCCGTAAACGGTACGGCTACAGGGAGCCCCTTATCCAGACGTCCTCTGATAAGATTATGGGTAAACACCTCTGTTCTGAAAGAAACATAAATAAAGGGAAGTCTTGCCCTGTTAAAGACAGCGGCAGCCCAGAGAGATTCCGCAATCTTCCC
>JAJYLJ010000015.1:19566-26385 GCA_021787835.1 Deltaproteobacteria bacterium
TATACCTTGCCATGAAATAGACCAGAGACGGTCCATTGCGTCTTCACTCTTATTTAGCCTCCAATCCTGCCATCTGGCGCAAGCCAAATCATAAGATTGATATGCAGGGATTGTGCCTATAGCCGCGGGCAGGTCGCATCCTGAATAATTAAAAAAATATTATGAAAATTTAATATTTTTTTAATATAACTTTATTTTTATTTCAATATGTTATTTACTTTAAGTGCATTTTTTGCATATCAATGCAATTTTTGCATCACAAAATGCATTTATTGCATATCGCTTTGCATCATAACTTCATACCTTTTTATCTTTAAGCCTTTTAACTTAACCTGTACAGACAATATGAAGTATTGAAATAACCTCCTGCAAGGCAGCACCACAAACAATTTACAAATTTTCAAGATTATCATTAATAAATCTTCGGCTCAAAGATAAAAAATGAAGGCCTTCTTGAGAAACTCAAGAAGGCCTTCGGGGAGAGGAGGGTTGGGAGGGTTAGGAGTCTTTATTTTTAAGATATTGCAACTTATATGCCATATTTTTTCACTTCTTTTCTTTAATTATGTTGTTATAATATGCAAACATCATGCCATATCAAGCCTCAATGTTAAACTGCTTTAATTTATACTGAAGCGTTCTAAGGGATATCCCCAATATCTCGGCGCTCTTGCGTCTGTGTCCATTGGTCTCTCGCAGCACCTCTTCTATGGCCTCTTTTTCAAGTTCCTCCAGGCTGCGAAGCGGTCTTTTTTGCCTTAAGACAGAAGCCTCCTCATCGGTGCCATCCGTCTTCCCCTCCCATAAAGGCAGGATGAGCTCATCACCCTGATTCAATATAACCGCCCTCTCAATAACATTATGAAGTTCTCTTATATTGCCGGGCCAATTATGGGACCGAATCATTTTTATGGACGCATCGGACAGCTTGGCTGGCCTTTTACCGGCCTTTGCCGATATCGACTGAACTATATACGCGGCGATAGCAGGCAATGCACCCAACCTCTGTCTCAAGGGCGGCAGGACTATTGGAAATACATTCAGCCGATAATACAGGTCCTCTCTAAAACGCCTCCGTCTTATCTTGGCTGGCAAATCTTGATTTGTTGCGGCAATAACCCTTGCAGTCGTAGCAAGCGTAGTCACACCGCCCACCCTTTCAAAGGCCCTTTCCTGCAATACTCTCAAGAGCTTAGGCTGAAGAGACAGGGGCATCTCGCCTATCTCGTCCAAAAAAATAGTACCCTCCTGCGCCAGCTCAAATTTACCCTGCTTGGTCTTTATTGCACCAGTAAACGCCCCCCGTTCGTGGCCGAACAGTTCCGACTCTATGAGCGTCTCGGGTATAGCCGCGCAATTCAGCTCTACAAAAGGTCCCTTCCTGCCGCTCATGCTATGAGTGGCCTTGGCGATCAAACTTTTCCCTGTCCCGCTCTCGCCAAGCAAAAGAACGGTTGCATCCGTCATCGCCACCTGCTTTATCTCATCCCATACGTATTCCATGCCTGCAAAAAGCACATCCACCGGCGGCAGACCTTCAGCCAGTTGATTTTGCCACAGTTTATTGGCGGCAAGCAACATCTGGCGCTCAATAACCTTTGAAACAGCTATCCTTAATTCATCAGGGTCCTTTAATGGCTTAATCAGATAATCCTGCGCCCCTTCTTTCATGGCCTGAACGGCGTTCTCAACGGTGGCAAAGGCGGTAAGGAGGATAAAGTCTATTTCAGGCCTCTTTTTATGCACCTCTTTCATCAAATCAATCCCGCTCATATCGGGCATTTTCAAATCTGTAATTATCAGGTTTGGAGAAAACTCCTCCACCACGTCAATTGCATCCTTGCCATTGCCGGCGATTTTAACCGCATAGCCTGGCTGCTGTAGAATACGGCTGACAAGTATTGTAATAGGCTGCTCGTCATCAACCACAAGGATTCTTATATCTTTAGGCCCCATAAAAATTTTCTTTTCTCTGATTACTTGTTAGTATATCTATAATATAGACAATGAATTCATATTTAAACCGCTAAATTTTTTAAAACAATGCGATATGGACTGCCTCTTTTTTATAAATCCAATAGCAGGATCAGGACAAGGAAGGCAAATTGCCTCTCAACTTGAAGGCAACGCGCACGGACCTGGTTTTTCAGTGCAAGCTGTCTTTATAGACCATAGGCGCATAGAGGCTCAGGTACTCTCCCTTGTCAACAGCAAAAAACTCATAGTCATCGCCGGCGGAGATGGCACTGTATCAGCAATAGTCAGTATATTAAGTAAATTAGTCAACCCTCCGCCTTTTGCAATACTTCCGCTTGGCACAGGAAATGACATTGCAAAAGATATTGGTTGGTGGAAAGTGTGGAATCTGGGAGGGCTGCCGCTTTTTTTCACCGCTCTTAAAAACGGTAAAATTGAGCCTATAGACCTCTGGTCCTGCGGGGAGAAAAATGCCTTTTTAGGATATGCAGGCCTTGGCATCGATGCATCGATAGTGCGCTCCTTCCATAATATGCACAATTGGTTTAGCTGGGTCCAGCCAAGCGCTCACCGGAACAAATTGCTTTATATGTATGCTGGTCTTAAGCATATAATAAACAATATAATAAAAGGCGCATCTCCAGAAATAGAAGTCAGGTTAACCAGCAAGAAAAATGTGATCGAGTCTTTTACACTTAAAGGTAATTTTACATTTCTCATTGCAAATATAACCTATTATGCCGGAGAAAATAGACTTTCGCTCGACTCGGACTGTTCGGATGGCCTGCTCGATATTTATAGCTTTCCCGACATAGGCGCCTATATAAAATTCCTGGCAAAAGGCAGCATCTTCCCAGGCACATTGCAACTCAAACCAGCCAACGCAAAAATAATAGATATTTTCATAAAAAAGAACATCGACAAACAACTTGATGGCGAATGGGCCGGAGAAGAAGGCCAAAACAACAGGCTGCGCATCCAGCTTCTAAGGGCCATGCCCGTGCTCAAACCTCCAAAAGATTTTTTCGCCCGGGTGAGGCTTGAAAAAACATTAAACAATGAGCATTCTTTTAAAAAGAGGGCGGTAAACACCGTTCCTGGACAAGCGACATTCAAAAGAATATAAGAAAGCTCCCTATCTTCAAAACAGAGAGGGAGTAGAAGGAGACCCTGTCATGTTGGAAAAACGCAAAACCCCGCGCCACCCTATGCGTCTTCGTGTGTTTCTGCCCGAGCTGAATGCCTTCGGCAGCACATCTGACATATCACTATACGGATGTTGCATAGAGACCAACACCAGGTTCGATGAGGGCCAATTACTGGACATTCTTATAGAATTACCAATAATCGGTCCGATACCCCTAAAGGGTTACATACAGCACAATAGAGGTAAGAATCAGGGCACAGGGCTTCAATTTGTACAGGTCCATTTTGCCCAGGACCAGTCGGATTATTTGATGCTCTACAGGAGTTTCTTAAAATTTATATCTCAACTTGAAAATATAAGAGCGCAATATCTTGAAATGGCCCAAAACGGGAAATTAGAGCTCTTCAACTTTCCAGAAGGATAATCGCCTCAACCGCTTCCTTTAACTCCAAGGTCTATTATCTCCATCCGGTTCGTTCCGCCTGGGTGCCATATTGAAGGCCCCTGGGTAAGGATGATAAGGCCCGACATATCGCCTCGTTGTGAAAACCATCTGCGGCAATATGACTCCCAGCTCGATATATGCTCGGACACCAGCACAGGGTAAACGCCGCAAGAAAATACAAGCCGCTGACACGTGGCCTCTTCAAAACTCATGGCCACGATCCAGACATGCGGCCTTAAACGCGCTATCCTCCTGGCGGTCGCGCCGCTAGCCGTCGGCGTGACAATTGCGACAGGATTTAGGTTCGAAACGGCCCCATGGACACCCGCGGCTATTATATCCTCAACCGAAACACCGCCCGCACTAGCGTCAGCTTCCAGGTCGCTGCGGATGGGATGAAATCCAAGCTCTGTCTCAGTAACGTGAGCTATGCGCGCCATAATTGACACCGCATCGAGAGGATACTTGCCCATGGCCGACTCCTCCGAGAGCATAACACAGTCAGTGCCGTCAAGAATGGCGTTGGCGACGTCTGTGACCTCGGCCCTTGTAGGGCGGCGGTTGTCGACCATGGACTCAAGCATCTGAGTTGCGGTTATAACGGGCTTCCCGAGGAATCTGGCCTTGCGAATAAGACGTTTCTGAACAACCGCGATCTCCTCGATCGGTATCTCTACGCCGAGATCCCCCCTGGCAACCATGATCCCGTCGGCGGCATCCAAAATGGTGTCAATGTTATCCAGTGCCCGCCTTCTCTCTATTTTGGCTACGATAAAAGGCTCGTAACTGAGTTTTGAAGCGGCCTCCCTGAGATATTTTATGTCCCCTGCATCCTGCACAAATGAAACGCTTACCGCATCGACCTCTTCCCTCGCGGCAAAGGCAAGGCACTTGAGGTCATAGTCTGTCACAGCGCTTATACCAAGGTCAGCGCCCGGGACATTTATCCCCTTGTGGGGCCTAAGCGCCCCTCCTACAATAACCCTGCAATACACGTCATGGCCATCAACCCGATCCACCCTAAGCTGAATAAAGCCATCATTCAAATAGATCGTATCTCCATGGCGTACAGCCTCTGGGAGCCCATTGAAGCTGACCGGCACGCGATCCTTCCAGCCTTCTATATCCTCGGTTGTAAGGACTATGGCATCCTCGGATCTCAATTCTATAAATTCTTCTCTCAGCCTGCCTATACGCATCTTGGGGCCAGGGAGGTCTGCAAGTATGGCCGCCCTCTTGCCGGTCGCCCTGGACGCCCGCCTCACATCCGAGACTACGGCCCCATGCCCTTCAAAATCACCATGCGCCAGATTCAATCTGGCCACATCCATGCCGCTCAGCAGCATTTTCTCCAGCACCTGCGGTCCGCTCGAGGCAGGGCCTATTGTGCATACTATTTTTATCTTATTTGGGGGAAAGTTCATGGGACTCCATCAAAATATAGGGCGATTATCGCTGTCGAGCATGTCAAGTATAGCGCTCCACACCTTTTTTATCATCTCATCCCTTGTGCCGCCAGGGTCCATCGAACGCCCAACGGCCACTTTTATGGACCCGGGCCTTACCTTAAGGCTTCCTTTTGGAAGGACCTTGTAACTGCCGCTTATGGCAACCGGCACTATCGGACAACCTGCCTGTATCGCAAGCTGCATCCCGCCTGGCTTGAATGGCCCCAAACGCCCGTCCACGCTCCTCGTGCCTTCAGGAAAAACCACAACAGACGTGCCGCTTCTGATCTTTTCCGCCGCCTTTCTGATGCTCAATACAGCGGCCCTTCCTCCAGACCTGTCTATCGGGATATAGCCAGCCTTGAGCATGGCCGTTCCAAAAAGAGGTATTCTGAAAAGCTCCTTTTTCACAAGGAACCGGAACTGGACGTTCAAGGCAAGATACAGAGCCGGTATATCAAACTGGCTTGCATGGTTAGAGGCAAAGACAACCGGCCTACCTCGGGGTATGTTTTCGAGCCCTGAGACTGTAAGCCTTGCCCCTGCCGCAGAAAAAAGAACCCTTGACCATATCCGTCCGAGTCTATGGGCGAAATCGCCATTGCCTGTAATAAACGAACTTATAATGGCAACGGAGCCGAAAAGGATATAGCTCAACACGGCGATGGGCAGGAACATAACGGCGCGTATTTGACGCAACATAAGTCTTTTCTGGAGGGCCTTTAGAGGCCTTTCGTATCCAGGGCCCTATGCCCCTTGCGCCGAGGGGCCTTCTGTTTCTTTTATGGCCCTTAACCTCTGGGTTACATTGATGGCGTTTTTTATAATATGCTCAAAGGCCTCGGCAGTATGGCTGTTTGGATAGGCCGCCACAAGCGGTCTGCCCGAATCTCCGGTGTTTACAATCCTTGGGTCAACAGGGATGCGCCCAAGGAAGGGGATGTCAAGCTCTTCGGCGAGCTTTTCGCCACCGCCTTTTTTAAATATGTCGATGGTCTTTCCGCAGTGCGGGCAGATCATGCCGCTCATATTCTCGACAATGCCAAGTATCGGCATATTTACATGTTTGCAAAAGGTTATGGATTTCCTGACATCAAGCAGGGAAACCTCCTGCGGCGTAGTAACCACAACGGCATAGGCATCAGGTATCATCTGGGCGACGGTCATGGGCTCGTCACCTGTGCCGGGAGGCGCGTCAATAACAAGATAGTCAAGCTTGCCCCATTCAATATCATAGATAAACTGCCTTATCGCCGACATCTTGAGCGGACCGCGCCACATGACGGCTGAATTTTTTTCAGGAAGCAAAGGCTCAACGGACATGAACTGCAGATTGGGCGAATAGAATACAGGCCCCACCGTGCCATCAGGCCTGCGCTTGAGCTCACCCCTTTCGAGCCCGAGCATCTTTGGCACATTCGGGCCATGCAGGTCCACATCGAGAAGACCGACATAAAAGTTCTCAAGAGAGAGACCGACGGCAAGGTTGACAGCCACGGTACTCTTCCCTACGCCGCCCTTGCCGCTCATGACCATTATCTTATTTTCAATCTGACCGAGCTTTTCCTTGATCTTTTGCTCCTGCTGATCAAGAACAGGATTTGACTTGACGCCGCCTGATTTTACATCCACCTCAAAATCCTCCATTGTCTTTAATGAAAAGAATATAAAACATTAAAAGACGCCCTTGCAACAAACAGAAAAATTTGTCTTTACTATACTTCATCACAGACCTCCGCCACAAGGCCCTAACGAATCAGACGCCGGAAATATCTCCTTGCGATTCGTCCAATCATGCCAAG
>JAJYLJ010000115.1 GCA_021787835.1 Deltaproteobacteria bacterium
CCAGCCTTTCCTGGGGTATAACCCCGGCTGCGCACAAAATCGCGGCGGCTATTGGAAGATCGAGGCCGGTGCCCTCTTTTTTCATGTCAGCCGGCGCAAGGTTCACCGTGATCTTCCGGGTCGGGAACGGATAGCCGCAATTTTTTATCGCAGCCCTTACGCGCTCCCTGCTCTCCCTGACGGCGCCTTCGGGCAGGCCAACAATATTGAAGCCTGGCAGCCCGGCGGAGACATCAACTTCGACCTCTATCAAAAAGGCGTTCACGCCCATCACTGATCCACTCTTTGCAGTCGCCAGCATCACCTTAACCTTGATATTTTTATATATTATCGGAGACGGCGGCCATCTGTCAAAACAAAAACCCCTTCTTATCGAAGGGGTTTTTGTTTTTAAATCCAAAGACAGCCATGACGGCCTTGCGATTAATACATGTCAGGCATTCCACCGCCCGGCATACCGGCAGGGGCCTTTTCTTCCTTCTTTGGTATCTCGGCTATCATGGCCTCGGTTGTAAGAAGAAGCCCGGATACACTGGACGCATTCTGCAGGGCTATGCGCGTCACCTTTGTGGGATCTATGATGCCAGCCTTCAAAAGATCCTCATAGACGCCGCTGGCGGCATTAAATCCAGTGCTGCCCTTTTCCGCCTTTACACGCTCAACAACTATGGAGCCTTCGTGGCCGGCATTGTTTGCAATCTGACGCAAAGGCTCCTCTATGGCCCTTCTTATGATATTTATGCCATGCTGCTCATCGCTGTCACCAACCGTCAGTTCGTTGAGAACGGGCAATGTACGCAAAAGCGCGGTACCGCCGCCAGGCACAATTCCTTCCTCCACGGCAGCCCTTGTGGCGTTTAGGGCATCCTCAACCCTGGCCTTCTTTTCCTTCATCTCCGTCTCCGTCGCAGCGCCGACATTGATCACCGCAACACCGCCTATCAGCTTGGCGAGGCGCTCCTGGAGCTTTTCCCTGTCATAATCAGATGTGGTCTCCTCGATCTGGGCGCGGATCTGCCTTACCCTGCCCTCTATCTTTTCCTTTGCACCGGCCCCATCAACTATGGTGGTATTGTCCTTTCCAATCACAACCCTCTTGGCGCGGCCAAGGTCACCGATCGAGACATTTTCAAGTTTTATGCCAAGGTCTTCGGCCACCATCTGACCGCCGGTAAGTATGGCGATATCCTCGAGCATCGCCTTTCTTCTGTCGCCAAAACCAGGGGCCTTTACAGCACAGGCTTGGAGTGTGCCGCGAAGCTTGTTCACGACCAGCGTTGCCAGGGCCTCGCCGTCGACATCCTCGGCGATTATAAGAAACGGCTTGCCCATCTTGGCGATCTGCTCAAGGATAGGCAGCAGATCCTTCATGTTGCCTATCTTTTTCTCGTGAATAAGTATGTATGGGTCTTCAATCGTGGCCTCCATCTTCTCTGGATCGGTCACGAAATACGGCGATATGTAGCCGCGATCAAACTGCATGCCCTCAACCACCTCAAGAGAGGTCTCCATGGCCTTGGCCTCTTCAACCGTTATGACGCCCTCCTTGCCCACCTTGTCCATGGCCTCGGCTATGATATTGCCGATAGTGGAGTCGTTATTGGCTGATATTGTGCCGACCTGTGCGATTTCCTTTTGATCTTTGGTGGGCTTGCTGAGTTTTTTGAGCTCGGCCACAACCACCTCGACCGCCTTGTCTATACCCCTTTTAAGGGCCATGGGATTTATGCCGGCGGCCACCAATTTTGAGCCCTCGGAGTAAACGGCCTGTGCGAGTATTGTCGCCGTGGTGGTTCCGTCACCCGCTATGTCACTGGTCTTTGACGCCACCTCCTTCACCATCTGAGCGCCCATGTTTTCAAATTTGTTCTCAAGCTCAACCTCTTTCGCAACAGTCACCCCGTCTTTTGTAATAACAGGAGAACCAAAAGACTTTTCAATAATCACATTGCGCCCTTTTGGGCCGAGGGTCACCTTGACGGCGTTGGCAAGCGTGTTCACCCCTTTCAAAATGGCCTCTCTTGCCTTTACATCATATCTTATCTCTTTGGCTGCCATAATCTATAGACCTCCGTATTTTAATTAATTGACAATCTTGAATTTTTAATCATCGACAATCGGCGTCAAAAACATCCGCCACCGCTATTACTCAATAATTCCAAGGACATCATCCTCTCTCATCATGAGGAAGTCCTCGCCCTCTATCTTGATTTCCGTGCCCGAATATTTTCCGAAAAGGACCTTGTCCCCGGCCTTCACATCGAGCGGCCTTACCTCGCCGTTTTCCAGAAGCTTACCCCTCCCCACCGCAACAACCTCGCCTTCCGCTGGTTTTTCCTTTGCCGTGTCGGGGATTATGATACCGCCCTTGGTCACCTCTTTTTCCTCAAGACGTTTTACCAGGATGCGATCGTTTAATGGACGAATCTTCATGGTATTTATTCTCCTTTCTTTTATGATTTTTTGAGGGTATTAAATCGAAAACAAACTTGTCTTTAGCACTCGCCAAAGACAAGTGCTAATATAAACACAAATTTTTGAAACGCAAGTGCCTAATAATAAAAATCCTGGTTAAGATGAGGCGCGCAGAAAATGCCAGGCCAACAGCGCTCCACCAATTGTTATGGCCGAATCGGCCACATTAAAGGCCGGCCAATGGTAACCTCCCACATAAAAATCGGCAAAATCAATCACACAACCATACCTGACCCTGTCGATAAGGTTTCCAAGCGCCCCGCCAAATATCAAGGCGCTGCCCCAAAAAAAGGCATAGGTCTTTTGGGGAAAGGTCTTGTATAGATAGACGAGGCCGCCCAGGGCGGCCAGGGCTATGGTTTGAAAAAGTATATGCCTCCAGTTGTCCGCGCCGGCCATAAAACCAAAGGCGGCCCCTGTGTTGGTTATGTGTGTTAAATTAAAAAAGCCAGGTATTACGGCCCTGGTGTCATAGACATTCAAACGAGAGACAATGATAGCCTTGCTTAATTGATCGATCAGAACAATTATTGCTCCAACAAGCAAAAATATATAAACAGAAGGGGTGTATGTCGTCCGGTTCACTTTTTCTCCTCTTTTACTGCAGAAGATTCGCTGGCCCCACCCTTTTTATCCCCTTCGTTTTTCAGCTCTTCATAAAACCTGCTGTCCGCGGGCAGCATGGCCAAGGCCTTTGTTCGATGGTATCTGGCCATCTCTCTGTTTCCAATGGCCTTATTATAAAGATAAAAATAATAGTGAGCTTCTCCTTTTTTATCTGTTGCAGCAAGACACATACCAAGATCGGAATATATCGCGGGCTTGTCCGCCCAAGTCGCCTTAAGGGATGCAAAAAGCGGGATGGCGTCTTGATAGTCGCCCTGTTCGAGATATGAACTTGCAAGATAAAACCTCGATATTGTGTCTTCAGGATTTTTTTGGTTATAGTCCTTGAGTGTTGATATGGCCTCCTTGTATTTGCCGGCGCTAAAATAAGCGTGCCCAAGATCAACTCTGAATTCGGGATGGTCCTTAGATACAACCACAAGCTTTTTAAACGCAGCGATGGCGTCTTCATAATCTTTTGCGTCAAGCAGCGACTGGGCAAACCCGTAAAGCAAAAAGATGTCATTGGGCGCCGCCTCGAGCTCTTTCTTGTATTTTTTTATAAAAATATTCGGATCTTGCTCGAGTATCCTGGTCTTTATCTGTATCTTTTTTAATTCGAAATTATCTTCCTTCACTCTTTGTTTGCACCGCCCATTAGCCACCAGGTCTTCAAGATAGGCTATCCTCTGGCTCGACGTTGGATGGGTTTCAAGGTAACTCGGTATGGCGTCGTTTCCAAGCCATCTATATTGCTGAATCTTTTTCATCACCTCAAGAAGTCCCTTCGGGCTGTATCCGGCGCTACACAAGGATTGATATGCCCTTCTGTCCGCCTCCTCCTCGTCTTCCCTGCTATACTTGAGCCCTATCGTGGCGTTAAGGGCGCTGGATGTGGCAAGCACGGCGCTTCCAGCCTGACTGCCCAGAAACAACCCCGCAATAGCCACCGCTGCGGTTGCGATATTGACCTTCTGCATGCCTTCCATACGTCTGGCTATGTGCCTTCCTTGCACATGGCCTATCTCGTGGGCCAAGACACAGGCAAGCTGATCTTCGTTGTCAATGGCCTCCAACAGCCCTGAATGAACAAAAATCAGCCCGCCCGGCATGGCGAAGGCGTTTATGCCGCTATCTTGTATCACAAAAAATCGATAATCAAAATATTTATTGTCAATATGTTCAAGTAGCTTGTCGCCCACGCCTTTTACATACCCGACAACCTCGGGGTCTTTTATCAGATGGACCTGGGCCTCGACCGTTTTAAGGAGCTTATCGCCAAGCTCGCGCTCCTTTTCTATTGACATCATGGCTCGCAAAGGGACCGGCTGCCAGAAAAGCACAAATGACGACATCAAAAAAAACACCAAAAAAACACGGCCAACAATTTGTTGTGTTGAGCGGTTACAGCAACCCTTTTTATACATAATAGAATCTTCCTCTATTTAACCAGCCATCAAGCCACTTGTTGTATAATTACACAAAACCGATTATCTTTTAAAAAAGATTTTGTTTTTTAGGGTCATCAAAAAATGCCGCTATTTTTACCTGTCTTTTCCGAGGACGACATCCAAAAAGAGAAAAACAAGGCCAGGCAACTCAAATATAGCAACTGGTGGAAAAATAAATGTGCAAAGGGTGTCTGCCATTACTGCGGACGAAACGTAGGACCGGTAAACCTCACGATGGATCATGTCGTTCCATTGGTGCGCGGCGGCAAGAGTGTCAAAACAAACCTGGTTCCGGCGTGCGGGGAGTGTAACGGCAAAAAAAAATACCTCCTTCCAATGGAATGGGATGAATATATAAACGAGCTCAATGGGTTGTAATTATTATACAAATATCTCTACCACCTCGTAATTCCGGATACCGGCCGGCGTCTTAAACTCAATGTCGTCGCCACAACCCTTCCCTATCAATGCCCTGCCAAGCGGAGACGCCACAGAAATACGTCCGGCCTGCACATCCGATTCGTCCGGGCCAACAAGCTGATAGACAACATCTTCGTTTGTATCCAGATTTGTAAGCCTGACCTTGACCCCGAATATCACCCTGTCACAGTTTTGTGTGTCGCAATCTATGACATCGGCCGAGGAAAGTTTACTGTTTAAATATTGAATTCTGGCCTCGATGTGGCCCTGGCGTTCCTTGGCTGCGTGATATTCCGCATTTTCAGACAGGTCGCCATGGGCCCTGGCCTCTGCAATGGCCCTTATGACATCCTGTCTTTCCACCCTTTCCAGGTGCTCAAGTTC
>JAJYLJ010000116.1 GCA_021787835.1 Deltaproteobacteria bacterium
CGTTTTGTGTTCGAGAGGCTGCCTTATGCAGCGACACCGGAAGATTACCGGAAACTTACCCCGCTATATCTCGACCGGGACGAGTTCGAAGCCGCGAACCCCGGTGGGGTTATTTAACCGCTTACCAATAAAGTTTCGCTTGGAGACTGGTATTATGTCTTTGCGACAAGAGAAGGTCTAGTCGGGCAAATGACGGTGACTGGGCATATAATCCGGGGAAACGACATATTTGTCGCTCTCCCATCAAGAGATGCATTAAACGTTTCCGTCGAATTATATAATCCAGCTAGCGGTAGAAGGCTGACAGCGCCAGTACTTGATGTAGGCCCTTGGAACACGAATGACCCGTATTGGTTAACCAATAGCAGGCCTCAAGCTGAATCTGGAAAGGACCTATACGGACGCACGACAAATGGTGCGGGAATTGATCTATCAAATCGAGTCTTTCGCGAACTAGGGTTAAAAAATAATGGGTGGATATATTGGAGATTTATCAAATGAAAATAACAATTGCTCAGACCCTTATAATGGCGATGCTTATATGGCCAATTAGTTCGAATTGTTCAGCTAACAAAGAAAAACAATTGATTGGGCCTGAAGGACAATCAATTACTGACACTTGCGCCACGAAGGAGATTCAGATCACGGTTAACCTGCAAGAAGAAAAGAAAGTGCAGCGGGCTGTTGATAAAGGCCATCAACCTTGGAGACTTGATCCAATCGATACCGCACACGTCACGATAATCAAAATTGATAATACAGTACCTCATGAGAGTTGTATGGTTATATCAGAAACTGAAATTGAGGCATATGTCAAGTGCAAAGGGAGGAAAAGATACATCATAGAGTTAAAAAGGCTGATAAAACCAAAGGGTATATGGACTGCCACGGCAATTGAAATTATGGAAAAAAAGTAAGTCTTAAATTTATTCGAAAGTAAAAGGGACGGTTCTATTTTTTTGATATGAAAAGCAAGCGTGATAACGATGATTCATAAGTCAATTATGGGATGCATGAGGCCCAAAATGGATTACAGAAGAATATTGGTTCCATTATTTGCCATTGCATTTATTTTATTTTCTTCTGTCAGCGCCCTTGCCGGTACCACTACGTACCAATATGACGACGTTAACCATGTGATTCATATAAGGAGCGGCGGAGGTACCCCCGCCATCAGCGCTTTGGCGGGGGCAAATGGCAGCATCTCGCCTTCAGGGTCCGTAATTGTCAATTCTGGCAGCAGTCAGAGTTTTTCAATCACACCTAATCCCGGCTACCAGGTGGCGTCCGTGTCAGTGGACGGCACACCGGTGGGCGCAGTGAGCAGCTACACTTTCAGTAATGTAACTTCCAGTCACTTTATCTCTGCAACATTTTCAGTGGCCCCTCCCATTGAAACCGCCGGTTCATTAGCTACATCTCCTCAATATACGAACGGCGCAACAACCTATGCGCCCAGCTCATTCACGATTTCTGAAAACTTTATTTCGTTACTTAACGTTGGCGCATGCCAGTATACGATCAATGGCGGGACAAGCTGGCAGGCCGGTGCGGTTAGCGGCACGGGACCTTATACCTGCACGGCAACTGGTGTAAGCGCCGCCAATGGAACGGAGATGAGGATAATGATGAAGGCCTCCAATTCCGTTGGGTGGAGCACGCCGGGGGCATCTCTGGCGCGCACTGTGGATTCGACGGGACCTGTTGATGGCACAATTACAGGCATGGCCAGCAACGTTCAAATTAATCTGAACTGGACTGCGGCAAACGATGCTGGAAGCGGGCTTGCCGCAGCGAACACCTACAAGCTTGTGAGGGCAACGGGTGCCACCGCCCCCTCCGATTGCACCGGGACGGCATTATACCAGGGGAGCGCGCTTTCCTATGCCGACACTTCCGTTACGCCCGGCACGCAATATTCCTACAGGCTTTGCGCATATGATAATTTAAATAATTCATCGACGGGGGCCGCTGTAACCATACAGACTTGCAGTAATCCGCCGGTGTATAACCCGAGAACTGGGAATTATTATTCCTCTCTCCAGGCGGCTTATAACGCAGCCGCGTCCGGCGACACGCTCCGGGCGGGCGCGGTGGTCCTGACCGAAAGTCCCACACTTGGCAACCCGATAACTGTTACCATCCAGGGCGGCTATGATTGCGGTTTTTCGAGCGTCATAGGAAAGACATGGATCAGGGGAGTATTGACCATTACGGGAGGACAGTCCACAATCGGCGGCGTTTTAACGACGCAATAGGGTTTTTACCATAAAATTTCGGGTTCTCTGGAGATTGGCTTTTATGTTCAGCAAGAGAGAAGATGAAATAATATTTTATTGGGAGGGAAAATATGAAAAAGAGAATTTTTTATCTGATAATCGGGTTATTATTAACGGCAGTTAATTCATACGCCGGCAATGGGGATTTAGTCGTCAACGGCATTTTGTTCGGGTATCGCGGGGCAAATCCGGTGGCAATTTCCGGCAGGGGCAACAATCAGGATGTTTGGTACCAGATTTGCGACGGGACCCATCTCTGCGGTTATTGGGGGCAGGATTACAATAATGGGAATATAGTCATGGGCGCCGATATAACCAATAAAGATCAGTTCGTTCTAAATAGTAATGGCAAACTCGGCCTCGGCACGACAAATCCCGCTGCTGAATTACATATTTCAAATCCAGGTTACGGATATTATGGATTATTGCTTGATAATGCCGGCGTGAATACCAGGACAGTGCGTCTATTTACCGAACAGGGCGGGGGTGGTGCCGGAATTCAGATATCGCAAAATGAAGCAAATAATAATATGACCTGGCAAATTTTAACTGATGCGTCTGGCAATTTTGATGTTATTCATCCTGGCGCGGGGGCTTCTTTACTAATAACGCCTTCGGGCAGCGTCGGCATCGGCACGACTCCGTCATACAGATTTCAGGTCGGCTCCGCCGGGGATGGAACAATGGCCGTTGCAAATGGCTGGTATACTTTTTCCGACGAGAGATGGAAGAAGGATTTTGTTCCCATAGATAATGCGCTCGATAAGATCAACCATTTAAATGGGTATTATTACTACTGGAACCAGGGACCGGATGCCGCCCGCAAAATGGGGCTGAAAGCCCAGGAAATAGAAACTGCCTTCCCGGAAATTGTTTCCACTGACCAGCGCGGCTATAAAGCGGTTGATTATGAAAAGCTGATCGCGCCGATCATCGAGGCGATTAAAACGTTGTCCGCCCAAAATGCTGCCCTTGCCGCCCAAAACGCGGCGCTCAAGTCCGCCATCTGCAACATGGACCCGAAAGCCTCAGTCTGCCAGAATTGAAATGGTTTTATGTACGATTTTGCCCAAAATAACGGACGCAATTGACTAATGGATCCGCCCTGGCATATACTCACCTTTATGTCTCTTGTGAATTCGCATATGGCGGGGAAGGTCCCCGGGGCGCCATGGCCTGAAACGGCCGCGGCGATGAGGGGGGCCGCCGGCGGATAGCATAAGGAGGCACATGAAGACCGGAAGCCACGGGAGGTCAAAATCAGACCCCGTGGTTTTTTTATTGCGGGGACCATCATGAAAGGAGCTGGTGCAAGACGATGGAAAGGCAGGATGAAGTCTGGAAAAACGACGCCCTTGTAAAGACTTACCTTGAAGGTGTCCGCGGCGGCATCCCCCTTGCGGGAAAGCAGATCGAGGTGATGCTCAGGTTGCTCAAGGCCGGGGGGGGACCCGTCAGGCGGTTTGCGGACATAGGCTGCGGAGACGGCGTGCTTTCGGCGGCCATCCTTGCCCAGTATCCGGAGGCCCACGGCGTTCTTGTCGATTTTTCCGAACCAATGCTCAGACAGGCCCGGGAGAGGTTCGGCGGGCATGGTTTCCGCCTGGAATTCGTAATGGCCGATTACGGGGTAACGCAGTGGCGGCGCGGCCTCCCCGGTCCTTTCGACGCGGTCGTATCCGGCTATTCCATACACCATCAGCCCGACGCGCGCAAGCGCCAATTGTATGCGGAGATATTCGAGCTGCTTGGGCCGGGGGGGCTTTTTGTGAATGTCGAGCATGTGGCCCCGGCGACCGGCTGGGTCGAGTCCGTTTTTGACGAGCTTTTTATCGATTCCCTGTACGCATTTGCCCGGAACAAGGGGTCGGATGAAAGCCGGGACGATATTGCCAGGTCATTTTTTGACAGGCCGGACAAGGAGGCGAACATCCTTGCGCCCGTGGAGCTTCAATGCCAGTGGCTCAGGGAATGCGGGTTCGAAGACGTAGACTGCTTCTTCAAGATATTCGAACTGGCGGTATTTGGAGGCCGCAGGCCGAAGTAACGGGGGGATGCGACGGCGCTTGCGGTTAAGTGCTGCCGCATCCCCCGCGCCCTCAGCTCCTGCCGGACCTGCGCGTCATGCCGCCGGCGTGGAGGCACATCTTACCCCTGCCCATGTCGCACATGCAGCCTTGATGATCTTTATGCATCCATATCAAGCGCCTGAAATTCTCCCTGAATTTCTGCCTCTGCGCGGGGGTCAGGTCCGCCTTTATCTCTTCCATCGCCTTTATCTTCGACAGCCGGAGACTGGTTTGAAGGTCCGCGATCTGTTTCAGCTTCGCCTCGACCGCGGCCATGTCCACCTTGTCTTTCTGAAGGAGCTCCCTCAGCTCTATCCTCGCAATCCTGATATCCGCCTTTTTCCTGACGGCCTCTTTCATCAGCTTAAACCCGATCCCTTTTATGGCGGTCTTTTGCTGCTCGCCCAGACCCAGGCCCCTGAAGGCCTGCCGGATCCCCGGCCCGGCCCCGGTCATGCCCCCTGGATGATGCATCATCCCTTCGGACCGGCACATGCAGCCCCGCATCTCCGCATAGGCGCTGTATGAAGCCGCAGCCAAAAACAGAAAACCCGCGAACATTGCAGCCAAAATCCTTTTCATGCAAAAACCTCCTTTTTCGCCGCAGTTTAAAATGGCTCTTCAGAGACTCCCTGTGGGCAGACCGTCATTCCCCGGCTGGGCCGGGGATCCATGTTATACATAACTCATTGAGAAAATTGTATCCGCCTGCGCGGGAATAACGGATCAGAGCTGGCAAACAGTTTTTCAGCATCCTGTAAAAATTTAAAAGGGTCTTCGCGTAAGAGTGTGGGTCATTTATATCTCCTTGAGCATGCAAGTAAGGACTTTTAGGCGAAGGTATTCTTCATCTCTTAGTCCGTATGCCCTTCTCTGAATGACCCTTATCTTATT
>JAJYLJ010000016.1 GCA_021787835.1 Deltaproteobacteria bacterium
TTTCCCTTGGCACGTTGCCAGCGCTCCTCCAATCCAGTATCCCGTCCACGATTTCATTGGTCTGCTGGCCACGCCCAAGCAGTCCGCCGATCACCTTCTTTAGCTGTTCCTCTGTCGCATTGTTAAGATCGAGCTTCCCGTGTTCATCATCAAGACTGAAGCTCGCCTCCTTGCCGCCGATAGTCACCGTGTATTGGGTGCCGTCGGGTATGAAGAGGCCCTTGTCCCATGCCTCGTCAGGTTTTATGCCTACAGGCGCAAGCCTTGTGGATACAATGGAAAGTATCGAATGGACAAGGTAGCGGCTTGCCAGCAAGTCCCATGCCTGCTGGCCCAGATTCCGCCTTATCCTGGCCTGCGCAGCGTAAAAACCCGTTATCATTGTAAGGAAGGCCAGGACCCAGAGGACCAGGATTATAATGGCGCCTTTCTGTCTCTTCACTTCTTTTTTTCCTGCGAACAAAATGGGTCGGTGCAAAAGAAACGGTAAGAAAGCTTGTTTTCCCTGCCGTCAGAGCCGTCCTGAGCACCCCAGCCAAGGACCACCGCGGCAGGAAGCCCGCTTCCCTCATCCCAAGTCTGCTTCCATTCGTCAGGGCTCGACATCCCGCTGGTGTCCTTGCAATAAAAAAAATACATTGGCGGGACATCCTCAACCTTCGAATAGACCCATCCCGCCTCCTGGAGCGCCGTCTTTTTATTTTCATCGAAACTCCCGGGCGGCTGGTCCGAAAGCTCTTCTTTTCTGGTCACAAGCCGCTGCGCATAGACAAATTCGCCTTTATCTTCATCATATCTATATATCACCCAAAAGATGCCGCCCATCTGAGAGCCAAGGGGCGCGTACGTCGTCACAAACGACAGCTCGTCCGGGCCTCCTTTAAACATGGCAAATTGCGCAAGATCCCCGGAATTTGTACCCAATGCGGTCATGAGCTGCCTGCTCAAGAGATTTTCTATGGAAGAGTCGATCAAAAGCGCCTTGTTTGTCTCCTCACCCCTTGTCCAGGCCCTTATGCCGGCGCGGACCGACATGGAAAGTATGACCACGATCACCGCCATGAGCGTTATCGAAATAAGCAGTTCAAGAAGCGTAAAGCCAGACTCTTTTTTCATGACCTTTCCATGACCCTTCTAAGACCCGCCCGCCACCTCTGGATGTATCAAATCTGTCAGCACGAACGGCGCCTGGTCTCCGGGAGGGATCACGCTCAAGACCACCTCTTCGAGCCCGGGCGCGTCAAGCTCCTTTGCGCCCATTCCCTCGCTTGACATCATAAAAGCCGCATCTTTAATCTGCAGGCTGTATGACCAGCCCGGGTGTCCGGTCACAGGTCCTTTGCCGGGCGAGAAAGATCCATCAGCCTTCCTTAAATTCTGAAGAAGGTCCCCTGCCACCAAGGCGGCCTCTCTTGCCTGGTCGCCCCTGAAGGCCTCCCTGTGCCCCATTGCAATTCCAGAAAGAAGCACCCCAAGCGATATGCCCATGATGGCGGTGGCTACCAGCACCTCTATAAGGGTAAACCCCCTGATTCCGTTCATGTTATGTGCCTTGTACGGATAATCCCCAGGAATCTGTCTATATCCACCCGGTCGATCCGGCCGTCCGACCATTTAAGGTCTATCTCGCCTCCGCTTGAACTGCCGTCAGGGAAAAAATACACCACATAAACCCCTGGCTTAAATTCGCTTATCCCCTTGCCCTCAACTTTTATAGTCTTGGGGATGCTGTCTGGCCTTTTCCCTTGGACGGCATACAGCCTTTCCGGACCATAGATAACGAAGCGCACCACTTCGCCCCTTGCAAGACTTGCGCTTCGCGCATGAACCAGCGTCTGGGTGAACTGCGTTACAAAACGGCTCTCCTTTGTCTTGAGCATGCCGCTTCCAACCGCGACAAAGACCATAGTGCTCACCAGGCCTATGAGGATAAGGACTATCAGAAGCTCAACCAATGTGAAGCCATATTCAGTCTGATTGACAGATTTTTGAACGGATGATCCAAGACCCGGACACAACTCCAGGTCATGACTGGCCAAGGCCTGCCAGCCACGCAATAATCTCAATCCTTGCCAGCCATCCATAAATGCCCAAGCGCAGAATTTGCAAGACCGCGCAGGACCCGGGACCGGCCTTATCTGCCTGTATGAAAAGCCATGAACGGGATGCAGCAGATGGGTATTTTTAAAGGACCTCTTAAAAAGTGACATCATTTATGCTGAATATGGCAAGCAGCATGGAAAGTATGATGCCGCCCATGACAATACCCATAAACACTATGGTGACAGGCTCGACAAGAGACAGATAAACCTTGGTGTCGTGCTGTATCTTCTCTTCAAAATCATCGGCCACCTTCAAGAGCATGGCTCCAAGGGCGCCGGTCTCCTCGCCTATGCCGACCAGATTGACCATCAGCGAAGGAAAGAGCCGAGATTTTTTCATGATCTGGCTGAGGCTTTTGCCCTGCCTGACTTCTTTATAGAGCCCCTCTATACTCTCCTTCAATATCCCGTTGGACGCCACATCCCCTGCCAGGGAGATGCCCTTCAGAATGGGCACGCCGCTTTCTATCAGCGTGCCAAGCGTCCGGCAAAAACGCCCCAATTCTATCTTGAGGACCATGGAGCCGACAAGCGGCAGCCTCAGCACGATCTTATCCCACCACGCGCGCCCGTCAGGCGTCCTTATAAAATAACGGAAACCAAAAAAGACGGACAGGATCATAGAGACGATCACCCACCACCACTCCTTCAAAAAGGAACTGGCGTCAACTATGAATTTCGTCATCGCCGGCATCGGCTGATTGAGATCATAGAATATCTGGCCGAATTTGGGGACCACAAAGGTAACGAGAATAATCACGGAAAATATGCCCACCAGCATGAGCACACCGGGATAAATGGAAGATGTGACGATAAATCTCTTTATCTGTCTTGACCGCTCGAGAAAACCCCCTAGCCTCTTTAAGACCAGCGGCAACACCCCGCCCATCTCACCCACGGTGACCATATTCACATAAAGCTTGTCAAATACGGCCGGATGGGCGGAAAGCGCCCCGGACAAACTCTTGCCTCCCTGGACCTCCTCTTTCAAGGAGTTAAGAAGCTCGCGCGCCTGGGGTTTTTCGGATGAGTCCGCTATGAGCGCCAGCGCCCTTTCAATGGGCACGCCGGCCTCAAGCAGATCGGCAAGCTCGCGTGTAAAAAAAAGGGTGTCCTCATGGCTGAATTTTGGTCTCTGACCGCCAAAAACGGCCTGGACAGGCCTCATACGTCTGATCTTTATAGGCTGGAGGCCCTTTGCTATAAGCTGGGCGAGAAGCGCGTCCTGATCCACGGCCTCGTCCACACCTTGGATCCTGCGCCCTCGCGGGTCAAGGGCCTCATAGGCGAAACTGGGCATCAGTTTGTCACCCTCATAACCTCTTCAATGGTAGTCTGGCCCTCTATCACCTTCTGGAGACCGTCCTGCCTCAGTGTACGCATGCCTTTTTTTGTCGCGGCGGCCAGAATCACGGCGCTATCCGCGCTCTGGACTATGAGACGCCGCATATCGTCATCTATAAACAAAAATTCATATATGCCGGTCCGGCCGGAATAGCCTGTGCCGGCGCAGTGCGGACATCCCTTGCCGCGCCAGATGCTCGTAGGACACCGGGCCTTGTCCACGCCGAGGGCGTGGGCGGCCTCGTCAAGAAAGTCAGGCGGCAGCTCGTAAGGAACACGGCATTCCGGACATATCTTGCGCACAAGGCGCTGCGCCATCACAGCGAGAAGACATGACGACAAAAGATACGACTCGACCCCCATCTCCTGAAGCCTGGTTATCGCGCTTGCGGCGTCGTTCGTGTGAAGGGTGGAGAAGACCATGTGCCCGGTAAGCGCGGACTGAACAGCTATCTCGGCGGTCTCGGTGTCCCTGATCTCGCCTATAAGGATGACATCAGGGTCCTGTCTCAAAATGGTGCGCAGGGCGGAGGCGAAAGTAAGCCCTATGTTCGTGCGGACATGTATCTGGTTTATGCCGTCAAGCTGATATTCTACAGGGTCCTCTACAGTCACGATCTTTTTGTCAGGCGAATTTATCCGGTTCATGACCGCATAAAGCGTTGTGGTCTTGCCGCTGCCGGTAGGCCCTGTCACGAGGACCATGCCGTAAGGCTTGGTTATGACGCCCTCGAAGGTGTTTAGGAGGTCATGGGAAAGGCCAAGCGTTACAAGGTCAAGCTTCACCTCCTCACGGTTCAAGAGTCTCAGGACGATACTCTCGCCAAAAAGCGTGGGCAGGGATGAAACGCGGATGTCTATCTCCCGCTGACCCTCGCGCACCTTTATGCGCCCGTCCTGGGGAAGGCGCATCTCGGCTATGTTCATCTTGCCCATGAGCTTGATCCTCGAGGTAATGGCCGGCTGGAGCTTCTTTGAAACGGTCTCGACGTCATGGAGGACGCCGTCTATCCTGAACCTGACCGTCAGGTGGTCTCTAAAGGGCTCGAAGTGGATGTCTGACGCCTTTACCTCAAGGGCCTGGCTGATGATGTGGTTTACAAGGCGTATGACAGGGGCCTCCGAGGCAAGGCCCCTCAGCTGCTCCGGGTCGTCCCAGAGACCCTCCTCCATGTTCGACTCAAGTCCTTCGGAGTCTTCTCCGCCGAAGTCAACCTCAGCCTCGTACCACCGGTAGAGGGCGGCGAGTACATCCTCTTCGCTTGCGTAAACCGGCCTTACCGGCCTCTGATAGATATCCTCGAGTATCTCCCTGAGATACAAATCATGAGGCCTGGCCATCGCGAGCCTCACCTCATGGTCGTCCATGGCGAGCGGGGCCACGCGCCACTGCTTCATAAGACGCGGTGAAAGGCCGTTTACAAGAGGAGGCCTCTCAGGAAAGTCACCAGGACCAATCTTCTGAAACTCCGAAACCATCTGTTCTAAGGCGTCAAGCCCGGTTTCGCTGTCCTGCCCAGTCTGGTCCGTATCCGCGCCGAATATGGACGGAAGTCCTCCGGCGCCGCCAAGCAGCCTGTCGATTTTTTCCCTGCCGCCCTTTAAAAGGGTCCCTACCTGATTTCCTATATCCTGAATGCCCACTCTTTATTCCCAGTTCGTAATGTCCGCATCTTCGCCTTCGCCGCCAGGCTGCCCGTCCCTGCCGTAGCTCTCAAGGTCATAGTCTCCATGTTCTCCGGGGCATTTATATACATATTCATGACCCCATGGATCCTTTGGAACGGCCCTGGGAAGATAGGGCCCATTCCAGGTGTCAAGGCCGGCGGGCTTTTGCCTCAATGCGTTCAGGCCCTCTTCCGTGGTTGGATACCGGCCGTTGTCAAGCCGGAAAGAGTCAAGCGCCTCGCCCAGAAGCTCTATCTGGGCCTTTGCGGTCTTTTCTTTGCTGGCGGCAAGCTTGCCGAAAAATTTCGGCGCGACGAGCGAGGCCAAAAGGCCTATTATGATCACTACGACCAGGAGCTCTATAAGCGTAAAGCCCGCCTGTCTATCCTTTCCAAACCTTTTATTAAACAATTAAATATCCTCCAGTTAGATTATTCGCTTGAATAAGTTTAATAAACATACCCTAAAACCGACTGAAAATAAAGCCGCAAGCTTACGCCGATGCTAAACAGCCGGTTTGTCCCTAAGACATAGCTTGAGCTGAACCGCCCAATCAGGCATCTTGATGCCGAAGTCTTCAAATACCCTGTCGCCCGCCATGACCGAATTTCTGGGTCTCATGGCCGCGGTCACATAGCGCTCACCCGGGATCGGGACGATTCTGCAACGGTCTCCGGAATGGATATAATCCGCTATCGCCGAGGCAAACCCATACCAGCTCGTCATACCGCCGGCGCTCAAGTGATATGTACGGCTGTCTTCCCGCGCAAATACCGCGCAGCCGCCCTTGCGCACGAATCTTGCCAGTATCTGGGCCGTGGCCTCGGCTATCATGCGGCTCCAGGTAGGGGCGCCGAACTGATCATCGACTATCTCAAGCCTGTCCCGCTCTTTCATGAGCCTCAGGACGGTCAGCAAAAAATTCCTGCCCCTCGTCCCATAGACCCAACTCGTGCGGAGAATGAGATACCTGGAGCCCGCGCTTCTAACGGCCTCCTCGCCAGCAAGTTTGGTCTTTCCATATATGTTCAACGCGCCGGTCTGGTCATCCTCGACGTAAGGCCCTTCCTTCTCGCCATCAAAGACATAATCGGTTGAATAATGCACAAGCATGGCCCCAAAACGCCTCGCCTCCTCGGCCATGATCCCGGGGGCCGTCCCGTTCACCGCCATGGCGAGCTCCGGTTCGGTCTCGGCCCTGTCAACGGCTGTATAGGCTGCCGCATTGACGATAAGCGCCGGCCTCAATGCCCGGATCACCGCTCTTATAGCGTCTGGATCGGCAAGATCCACCGCATCCCTGCCAAGGGCCGTGACGTCCCCAAGGGTGGCCAGACAGCGTTCAAGCTCCCATCCGACCTGTCCATTTCTTCCGGTCAGGAGTATCCTTGTCATGGAAACACCTCTGCTGATCTAAACAGGCTTCCGCTCAGATCTTTTGGCGAAAGAACCGGCTTGTCCGCCGTGGGCCAATCTATTGCAAGGTCAGGGTCATTCCAGATAATGGTGCGCTCGAATTGAGGGGCATAGTAATCAGTTGTCTTGTACAAAAACTCAACTACATCCGAAAGGACCAAAAAGCCATGCGCAAACCCTGGCGGCACCCACAGTATGCGCCTGTTATCCGAAGAAAGATGCACGCTTACCCACTTGCCGAATGTAGGGGAGCTCTTGCGTATGTCCACGGCCACGTCAAACACCTCGCCGGATATGACCCTTATGAGCTTACCCTGAGTCTGTCTGATCTGATAGTGCAGGCCGCGAAGCACATTTTTGCACGAGCGTGAGTGGTTGTCTTGCACAAATTCCTGGTCTATGCCTGTCAATTCTAAAAATTTCTTTTTATTATAGCTTTCATAAAAAAAACCCCGGTCATCCTCAAATACCCTGGGTTCAATTATGACCACCTCAGCGATCTCAGTCATTATGACTTTCATGTCTGGCCAAATCTCCTGAATGTAATTGATCTTGGCAAAGGTCCCTGATCCAGTCCCGGCCAAAGGCCGAAAGCGAGCGTGCGGCAAGCCAGGCGCCCTGCCTAAGACAGTCGGCTGCCCCCTTGCCGTTAAAAAGGCCGGCCAGGAACCCGGCGTTGAATGCGTCGCCCGCACCGGTGTTGTCAACAACATGCGAAACAGGCTCGGCAGGCATGGAAACGGAAAGCCTGGCTGAGCAAACCGACGCCCCGCGCGAGCCCCTCTTAAGGACCATAACAGGGCCTCCGGCCTCTTCAAAGAGATGATACCCCTTTATTTTTACAATATCTTGATCCATAAGAAGCAACATATCTTCAACGGCCCCGGAAGCAGGCTTGCCGGTAAACATGGCAAGCTCGGTTTCGGTGATGAAGAGTATATCGGTCCTCTTTAGTATTTTCAAAATCCGGCCGTCAAGCCCCCTTGAGGCGTATATCTCACCAGGATCAAAACTCAATATCTGATCTGGACGAAGCAAGCCGGCAAGCCCTGCCTGGCCTTCCAGCCCTTTGTCGGTCACGGCCGAACTCAAGTGCAGGCACCTTGCATCCCTTAACAAAGATAACGTGTCCTGCTCGACTAAAACCTGCTCCCGGTCATGAGGCACGACCATCATGGCCCTGTCGCGGCTTCCCTGCTCAAGGATTACCATGCAGACCGCGCTTTTGCCAGCGCGCGCCACTCTCGAGGTATCCACACCCTTCATGGAATCGAGTATGAACCCGCCCGCCTCGTCACTCCCAACGCAGCCCAAAAAAGCGGCGGAGAACCCAAGACGCGCCAGGGCGGAGATGGTATTGGCCGATGAACCGCCGCCGCTTCTTGCGACAGGCCTTGCACAGGTTTCAAGAAGCCTTATAAGACGCTCTGCGTCTTCATGGCCTCCGGTTATCTCGCGGCCTGGGGCAAGGACAAAGCCAGCGGCCTTTAATATATCAAGGCTTTCTATCTCATAGATGAGGTCCAGGTTCAACGCGCCGTGACCCAAAAAATCTTTTGCCGCCATCAATAAATAAACTCCTCTAAACTACTTGCCCATTTCCCATAAACCCTTTAATAATCTATTTTAATCTGGTCAAAAAGCCCTTAACAGGCTGTTTTGTTAAACTATCATATGGAGGACATAATCATGGCGTGCGGCACTAGGGCATGCAAGAAGGCGGACGCTTCAGGAGAAAAAGGCAAAAATAAAATACAGGGTGCAATAGTTGCAATCGTCACCCCTTTCAAAAACGGCAAAGTGGATGAAGAGACACTTAAAGCCCTTATCGAATGGCAGATAAAGTCAGGGACCCACGGAATAGTCCCATGCGGCACAACGGGCGAGTCGGCGACACTCAGCCATGAAGAACACATGAAGGTGGTTGAACTGACCGTTGCGACTGTGAAGGGGCGCGTTCCGGTAATAGCCGGAACCGGATCCAATTCCACCGAAGAGACCATCATGCTCACCAGGCACGCCAAAAAGGCCGGGGCTGATGCGGCCCTGGTAATAACTCCTTACTATAACAAGCCCACCCAGGAAGGCCTTTATCAGCACTTCATAAAGGTGGCGGATGAATGCAAATTCCCCATGGTCCTCTACAATGTGCCAGGCAGGACCAGCGTCAATATGCTCCCGCAGACGATCGCCCGCTGCGCCGCAAACCGCTATATAATCGGCATCAAGGAGGCGACCGGGGACCTTAAGCAGGTCTCGAATGTGATAAGACTTTGTCCAAAAGACTTCACCGTGCTGTCAGGAGACGATTTCACCGCGCTTCCGACCATGGCCATCGGGGGGAAGGGCGTCATATCGGTCGCCTCGAACGTGATGCCAAAAGAGATGTCGGCCATGGCGGATGCCTCGTTGAGCGGAGACATGGACAAGGCGAAGGGCCTGCATTTCAAGCTCTTTCCGTTGTTCGAATCCTTGTTTATAGAGACAAACCCTGTCCCGGCCAAGGCCGCCCTTGCCATGATGGGCAAGATATCCTCTGATGAGGTGAGGCTGCCTCTGGCATTGATGAGCGAGGCCAACCAGGGGAAACTCAAAGATATCCTCGGCAACTACAGGCTTATTTAAGGGGAAAAAGAAGATGATACGCGCAATAGTGGCAGGGGCTGGCGGACGCATGGGCGGACGCATAATAAACATGATTGATGCGGATGGCGGCATAGAACTCGCCGCCGCATTTGAAAGAAAGGATGCGCCGGCCGTCGGCCAAGACGCCGCCCTGATCGCCGGACTGAACAAGGCCACCGGCGTAATCGTGGCGGAAAACCTGGAGGCGGTAATTGGCCAGGGGGATGTAATAATCGACTTCACCTTCCATGAGGCGACAGTGAACCACGCACGCACAGCGGCCAAGTTCCAAAGACCCATGGTTATAGGCACCACCGGCCTTTCGCCCGATGAGATGGGCGAGATCAAGGCCCTGGCCAGGGTCTTCCCGTGCGTGCTGGCCCCGAACATGAGCGTCGGGGTTAATCTGCTTTACGGCCTGATCGAAATGGCCGCCAGGACCCTCGGAGATGACTATGACATCGAAATAGTGGAGGCCCATCACAGGATGAAAAAAGATGCGCCCAGCGGCACGGCTCTCCAGCTCGGACGGGTGGCCGCCGCTGCCGTCGGAAGGGACCTGACCGAGGTGGGCGTATACGCCAGGCACGGCATGATTGGCGAAAGGAGCCGCAAGGAGATAGGCATCCAGACCGTAAGGGCCGGCGATATAGTGGGTGAACACACGGTGCTCTTCGGGGGCGTCGGTGAACGCATCGAGATCACGCACAAGGCCTCAAGCCGCGACACCTTTGCCAAAGGGGCGGTCAGGGCGGCGAAATGGGTGGCGGGGAAGGCGCCCGGCCTCTATGACATGCAAGATGTGCTGGGGCTTAAATAGCTAAAAAGTTACAAAAGGCGCCTTTATAAGGCCTTCAATAGAGAACTTACAACACTAGAAATTCCCATGGCGTTTTTATAGAACGCAGGGAAAGGGGGCGAATGAAGCTCATAAAATTCATGACAAAAAGCGCAAAAGGTGCCCGCTACGGCCTCTTGCACAATGGACATGCGCGTGTGATCGTGGCTGACCCGTTTGAGGGCATGATAGTCGGGACATCCGAGACATACCCGGAGGAAGACGTCATTCTCCTTGCCCCATGCAGCCCTTCAAAAATAGTGGCGGTCGGACTGAATTACAAAGACCATGCCGAGGAACTAGGCATGCCCCTGCCCGACGAACCCCTTATCTTTTTAAAGCCACCGTCCTCCATCATCGGCCCGGGCGACGAGATCACAGGGCCTAAGATGTCGAGCCATGTCGACTACGAGGCTGAACTAGGGGTGGTGATAGGCAAAAGGACAAAAGACATCCCGCCCGAAAAGGTGAACAAACATATACTTGGCTACACATGCGTAAATGATGTGACCGCCAGGGATCTTCAAAAAAAAGATGTTCAGTTTACCAGGGCCAAGGGCTTTGACACCTTCTGCCCGATAGGCCCCTGGATAGAGACAGAGCTTGACCCAAGGGACATACTGATAGAATCAAGACTGAACGGCGAGCTAAAACAGTCATCAAGGACCAGCCAATTCATACATGACGTGCCAAGTCTTGTAAGTTTCGTCTCCATGATAATGACCCTCGAGCCAGGGGATATAATATCGACAGGCACTCCAAAAGGTGTCGGTCCGATGCGGCACGGAGACGAGATAGCAGTGAGCATAGAGGGTATAGGCGAATTAAAGAACAGGTTTTCGGCGACAAATGAGACCCGTGCATAACTTACGGCCTGGCTGGCCAAGGCCTATCTTTATCGTGCGGCGGGGCCTTAAATTTGAGATAACGATCAGGAAACGCATATGAATTTCAAGACATCGCAGAGGCTTTCTTCGCTTCCGCCTTATTTATTCGTAGAACTTGACCGCAAAAAGGCCGAGGCCATAAAAAAGGGGGTTGACATAATAGACCTTGGGATAGGGGACCCGGACTTGCCCACGCCGGACTTCATCGTCGAAAGGCTGGCTGAGGCGGCAAGACATCCCTGCAACCACCGCTACCCATCGTCAGCCGGCATGGACGAGTTCAGAAAGACAGTGGCCCTGTGGTGCAAGAGACGCTTCGGCCTTGACCTCGATCCTGAAAGGGAGGTCGCCTGTCTCATCGGATCAAAAGAGGGGATAGCGCACTTCCCTGTCGCCTTTTTAAACCCGGGCGACTGGGTGCTGGTCCCGACTCCAGGCTACCCAGTCTATCACATAGGCACCCTATTTGCGGGCGCCATGACTCATTTTATGCCGCTGCTCGAAAAAAATTCCTTTCTGCCCGACCTTGCCTCCATACCGCCAGGTGTCCTTAAAAATGCAAAAATATTATGGCTTAACTACCCCAACAACCCGACCGGGGCCACGGCGCCGCCCGCATTCTATGAAAAGGCCGTTGAATTCGCCAAGGAACACGGGCTCATAGTGTGCCACGATGCGGCCTATTCAGAGATGACCTACGATGGATACAAGGCCCAGAGCTTTCTCGAGACCCCGGGGGCAAGGGACGTCGGGATAGAGTTTCATTCCCTTTCAAAGACATTTAACATGACGGGCTGGAGGATAGGCTTTGCCATAGGACACCCAGACCTCGTGGCCGGCCTTAAACAGGTGAAATCAAACGTTGACTCCGGACAATTTAACGCCATACAACATGCGGCCGTTGCCGCCCTTGAATCAGACCAATCCTGTGTAAAAGACATGCAGGGTGTTTATGCCGAAAGGAGAGACGCCCTGGTGTCGGGCTTAAGACGCTTAAGGATACAAGCCCCCTCCCCAAAGGCCACGTTTTATGTCTGGACGCCTGTCCCAAACGGCCATACCTCGCAGGGCTTCAGCAGTCTTCTCATGGAAAGGGCGGGTATTGTGGTAACCCCTGGAAACGGCTTTGGCGCGCCAGGTGAAGGCTACATAAGAATGGCCCTGACAGTGCCTACCGACCGGCTAAAGGAGGCCGTGGCCAGGCTCGAAAAAGTCCTTGCCTAGCAAGATGGAATGGAAGAGGGCGTACATTGGCATAGGGGCCAATCTAGGCAAAAGAAGAGAAAATTGCCTTGCGGCCCTGGACATTCTCAAAAGGCAGCCTGAAATCCGGCTCGCCGCCGTATCCAACTTCTACGAAACAGAGCCTGTCGATATGGACTCAGCGCTATTTTTTGTAAATGCCGTGGCGGAGATAAAGACCTGTCTTGACCCGCATGCACTGCTTGATCTGCTGCTTAAGACAGAATGTAAACTCGGCAGGGACCGCCTGAAAGGACCTGACCGCGAAATAGACCTTGACCTTCTCTATTATGAGGGAACGGAGACAAACGAAGGCAACCTGGCGCTCCCGCATCCGAGGATACCGCAGAGGCGTTTTGTCCTCGAGCCGTGGGCCGAGATAGCGCCCGATCTTACAATCGGCGCCTTCAAAAAGACGGTCTCGATGCTTCTGGACGAGCTCGCCGGAGGCGGTCCTTCGGTAAAGGTCATGAAGTAGGCGCCCGGCATTGAAACCCATCGCACTTATCATATTTTGCACCATTCTGTATATATTCGTTAAATCCTTTTTAAAGGGGTATCGGGGCGAGTCCGATCCAAGAAGTGCGTCAGGCGGCACACCCCTCATTCAGGACGAACTTGTAAGAGACATGATATGCGGGGTTTACGTGCCAAGACGCGAGGCACTGCCCTTGACGTGGCAAGGCAAGACCTATTATTTCTGCAGCGAGATATGCAGACAAAAGTTTCTCAGAAACCACTCCAGGCCTTGATTGTCTCAAGCACAAGCCTGCATGAAGCGGTCATGTCGTCAAGCCTGATGAACTCATCTGTGCTGTGAACCTTCTGCATCCCGATCCCCATTATAACGGTTGAAAGATCTTTGCCGTTAAAGATGTTGGCATCGCTTCCGCCGCCGGTCTTTCCGGTCCTCAAGGTCAGGCCAAGGACAGCGCCCGCCCTGAAGGCGGCCTTGACAAGCGCATGATCGCAAGAAACGGACATGACAGGATAGTCATCATTGACCTCGGCCTGTATGAGAGGCAAACCCGCCACGCCGTCCTTTCTATATTTAGCCGCCGCATCGTGAAAGGCCCCGATCACTTCATCTTGAACCTCCCTGAGCCTCTTTGGGTTGTGGCTCCTCACCTCTCCCCTTATCTCGACCTCGTCAGGCACGATGTTTGTCGCGTTTCCGCCCCTTATAACCCCGATATTCGCGGTTGTATCTTCGTCTATCCGCCCAACCGGTGCGGAAGAGACGGCCTCGGCCGCTATCTTTATCGCATTTATTCCGTCTTCCGGGCGGATACCCGCATGCGCCGCCTTGCCTATGACTTTAAGATCAAACTTGATGGCGGCAGGGGCGTTGGTTATGAGTAAGTCGGGATCAACGGCATCAAGGGCGAAACCAGCCCTTGCGCCCAAGAGCGATGGATCAAAGGCCTTGGCTCCTAGAAGCCCGATCTCCTCGCACACCGTGAAGAGGAGCTCGACCGGACCATGCCGCACGCCTCCTTCCATCAGGGCGTTTACCGTCTCGATGAGTATGGCTATGGCCGCCTTGTCGTCAGAGCCAAGGATGGTAGAGCCATCAGTAGAAAAGACACCGTTTTTTAATATGGGCCTTATCCCCCTCCCAGGCTCGACCGTGTCCATGTGGGCGTTGAAAAAAATCGGCGCGGACGCCTCCGCGCCTGGGATGTGGACTATGATATTGCCGCTGTTGGACCCGGTCGCGGCCCGGGAGTCGTCTTCAACAACATCAAGACCCAGACCGGTGAAGTGTGCCTTCAACCACACCGCAACCGCCCCTTCATCCCTGGAAGGGCTGTCAATGGTTACAAGTTTTACAAATGTGTCAGAAAGGCGTCTTGCATCTATTTCCATCCAGTGTCATCCTCTTTTTTGCCTGTTTCACCCGGCCGCCTTTTTATCGGAGCCCGGTTCTATTACTATGGCCAGGACCTCGTCCATATGGCTTACCGGTTTAAAGGTCATCTTGCTTCGGATATTGGCAGGTATATCCTTCAGGTCTTTTATATTCCCCTCGGGGATCACCACGGTTGAGACCCCTGCCCTAAGCGCCGCGAGGGCCTTTTCCTTGAGTCCTCCAATGGGGAGCACCCTGCCGCGAAGTGTTATCTCGCCGGTCATCGCCACGTCCTTGTTGACAGGTCTGCCGGTCGAGGCCGAGACAAGGGCGGCGGTCAAGGTTATGCCTGCCGAAGGACCGTCCTTCGGTATGGCACCGGAGGGGACGTGTATGTGTATGTCTCTGGTCTCGAAGAGCTGCGGGTCGATGCCAAGGGCCACTGCCCTTGATCTTGCGTAGCTGAGAGCAGCCTGGGCGGATTCCTTCATGACATCGCCCAGAAGCCCGGTCAGAGTAAGAGCGCCCTTGCCCTTCATGAGAGCCGCCTCGATCCTCAAAACCTCACCGCCGAATGGGGTCCATGCAAGCCCGGTGGCCACGCCGACCTGGCTCTCCTCCTGGGCAAGCTCAGGCTGATACGGCGGGACCCCTAGGTATCCGGAAAGATTGACACCCGTGACCTTGAACGGCCCGGCCTCCCCTTCCGCAATCCGGCGCGCCGCCTTCCTCAATACCGAACTTATCTGACGCTCAAGTTCCCGAAGCCCTGCCTCACGGGTGTATTCCGTAATAATTTTGATGATAGTGCTATCAGGTATAGATACAATATCCTTTTTTAACCCGTGCTCCTTGGTCTGACGCGGCATGAGATACCTCTTGGCGATGGCCATCTTCTCATCGGCCGTATATCCGGAAAGCCTTATGAGTTCCAGCCTGTCAAGCAGGGCCGAGGGGATTGTGTCGGTGACATTGGCCGTGAGCACAAATAGCACCCTTGAAAGATCGAAGGGTATATCTATGTAGTGGTCAGTAAAGGCGCTGTTTTGCTCCGGGTCCAGGACCTCGAGCAGGGCCGCAGCGGGGTCCCCCCTGAAGTCAGCGCCTATCTTGTCCACCTCATCCATCATGAAGACAGGATTGTTGGTCCCTGCCCTTTTGAGCCCCTGGATAATCCTTCCTGGAAGGGCCCCTACATAGGTGCGCCTGTGGCCGCGGATCTCGGCCTCGTCCCTCACGCCGCCGAGGGATACGCGGACGAATTTACGTCCGATCGCCCTTGCGACGGAACGGCCAAGAGAAGTCTTGCCAACGCCTGGCGGGCCCACAAAACACAGGATCGGCCCCTTGGCCGAGCGGTTAAGCTTCCTCACGGCTATGTATTCAATTATCCGCTCCTTGACCTTTTCAAGGTCATAGTGATCTTCATCCAGGACCCTTTGCGCCCATGCAACATCCAGCTTGTCCTTGGTGGCCTTGGACCACGGAAGCTCAACCAGCCAGTCAAGATATGTCCTGACTATCGTGGCCTCGGAGGCGTCCGGGTGCATCATCTCCAGGCGCCCAACCTGCTTCAATGCCTCCCCTTCGGCCTCCTTGGACATCTTGGCATCAATGATCTTTTCCCTGAGTTCACCCAGTTCCTCGGTCCTCTCGTCTATCTCGCCGAGCTCGCGCTTTATGGCGCGAAGCTGCTCCCTCAAAAAATATTCCCTCTGCGTCTTGGTCATCTCCTCCTTGGCCTCTAACTGGATCTTCGCCTGCACGGTCGTGACCTCGAGCTCTCTGGCAAGAAGGTCATTAACCACATTCAACCGCTCCACAGGGTCTGTCATAGCCATCAGATTCTGGGCCTCGGAGGGCTTAAGTTTAAGGTTGGACGCCACCATGTCGGCAAGGCGGCCCGGCTCATAGAGGTTGTTCAGGATCGCGCCCATTTCAGGGCTGAATACGCCCTTGAGCGCGAAGAGCTTCTCTGCCTGCTCCCTTACATTTCTTATAAGGGCCTCTATCTCCACCGTGATTTCACCCGGCTCCTGCTCCTTTAATGGCCTTATCCGCACACTGAAATACGGAGTCTCGCGCACAAACTCAAGGATTTCGCCCTTTATCAGGGCCTGCGCCAGTATCTTAAGCCGCCTGTCAGGGAGCTGAAGGGTCCTCATGATCAATGCCGCAACCCCAAGGTGATAAAAGCCTTCCTTATCCGGCCTCTCCTCAGCCGGATCTTTTTGAGACACCAGAAATATGAGCTTATCTGATTTCAGGGCCTCGTTAACGGCCGCCACGGACGAATCCCTCCCGACGAAAAGCGGCACTATCATGGATGGGAAAACGATCACATCCCGCACGGCCATGAGCGGCAATTCCTCTGGTATCTCTATGGATTGCATATCGCCCATATCGTCCATGTTCATCAAATTGTCTTCAATATCCATAAGGCTCCGTGTCAAAAATTAGAATTACGCGTTGATTTACAAATTCCGGAATCCATCCTACCATTTTAAAAGGTATGCTACCAGCCCTTGCATTTATGCGAATAATCTGCAAAAGTGACGAGAAAGCCAAAAGGGGTTTGCCATATGATAATCATAATGAAGCCTGACATTGATCCCAGTGGACCGGAGATAACAAAGGTCCTTGAATATCTCGCTCAGTTTCCTGAGATAAAAACCAGACTATCAGGTGTAAGGGGCGCAAGCCGGGTTGTAACCGAGATATATCTCATAGGCCCCACGCATCATGTGCCGACCGAGACCATAGAACATATGCCAGGGGTTGAAAGAGTTGTGCGCGTGTCAAGCAAGTACCGCCTGATAGGCCGTCACGGCGGGCAGCTCGACCAAATCGGATTTGAGCACAACGGCGTGGCGTTCGACCAGGACTGTTTCCACACATTCATAGGGCCGTGCGCCGTGGACACACCGGAACATGTTGAGACAATCTTTAAAAACCTCCAAAGGGTCGGGATCGTCACCGCCAGAATGGGGGCATACAAACCACGCACAAGCCCGTACGACTTCCAAGGCCACGGCAAGGCCTGTCTGCCGTGGGTCTTTGAACTGGCCGGCAAATACGGGATCAAGGTGATAGCGATGGAGGTCCTGAAAGAAGATCATATCGGCGAAATCAGCTCCGCCCTGCATGATGCGGGCAAGCCCACAGGGGTAATGCTCCAGGTCGGGACAAGAAACGCCCAAAACTTCGAGCTTTTAAAGGCCGTGGGCTCCCAGCAGGAATTCCCCGTACTTTACAAACGCGGCATGGGGCTGAGCCTCGAAGAGGCCTTGAACGCCTGCGAATACATCGCAAGCGAAGGAAACAGAAACATCGTATTCTGCCTCAGGGGTGTAAAGACCAGGCTTGGAGACCCGCACAGAAACCTCGTGGACTTTTCCCATGTGCCTGTGGTCAAGCGCCTGACAAGACTGCCTGTCTGTATAGACCCCACACACTCCGTGGGGACAAAGGACAGGGCCACCGACGGCATACTCGACATATTCCACGCGGCGGCCCAGGGTGTTATTGCAGGGGCGAACATGATCCTCATAGAGTTCCACCCCCGGCCAGAGCTTGCCCTGTGCGACGGCCCGCAGGCCCTTACCATGAAGGAACTCGACCACTTTGTGGCGGACGTCGGGATAACAAGGAAGGCCTACGAGGAACGAAAGGCCTTGGCGGCCCGTGAGATCTTTAAGGAGTGGCATCCATAACTCTTAGCCACAGACGGGTGTTTTCAATAGCACGCAAGGAGTTTATATGCGCCTGCACTACATACAACACGAGTCATTTGAAGGCATTGGCGCCATAGGCGGATGGGCGGCCCAAAGGGGGCATAGCCTCTCAGGGACGCATATTTACCGTGGCGAGCGCCTGCCGGGTATGGAAGACTTCGATTTCCTTGTCGTCATGGGCGGGCCAATGGGCGTCTATGACGACAAGGAATATCCATGGCTTAATGAAGAAAAAAGATTCCTTGAATCGGCCGTAAAGGCCGGCAAGCTCACCCTCGGGGTCTGTCTTGGTGCGCAGCTTCTTGCAAATGTCCTTGGGGCAAAGGTCCAGAAAAACCCTGTAAAGGAGATAGGCTGGTATGCAGTCTCCCTCACCCCCCTTGGCTGGGATTCGCCTGCCTTCAAGGACCTCCCCGCAACCTTCAACGCCTTTCACTGGCATGGCGATACATTTGCAATCCCGCAGGGCGCGCTTCATATCGCATCGTCGGAGGCATGCCCAAACCAGGCCTTTATCTACGAAGACAGGGTCGTGGGGCTCCAGTTTCACATGGAATCCACGCCCGAAAGCGTCGAGACCATCGTGAAGGGTTGCTCGGCGGAACTTTTGGAAAAAGGTGAATATATCCAGGAGGCGGACAAGGTACTGGGGACAGCGGCGCTATTTTCAGAATTAAACAAGAACCTCCATACCCTGCTTAATGCGATGGAAGCTCAGACCTGAATCAAAAGTCAGAAGAGTCAAGACGGCTTTCATGAATGACCTCCATGAATAAAAAAGAAATAGAGACCCAGGCGCGGAAGGATGCTGGAGATAAGCTCCGAGATTGAAAAGAGGCTTAGCAAAGAAAGGGAGACGAACTTAAAAGGCTTTGACAAAGACAAATAAGAAACTACAATCTAATTAGACCGTCGTATAAACACGGTCCTAATTCAGTTTTTATAAGGAGGGCGAGGCAAATGAAAAGCGCAATCGTTGCTTGGTGCTGGGTAGTTATTTCACTCTTTATAGCGGCAGAGGTGTATGCAGCGGACGGGCCAATGAAACAAAAGGTGGATGGCTACACTGTGACCATCGCCTTTGAGAAAATACCACCGCAAGTCGGAGATAATGCATTAAGAATCACCGTCACCGATCCGGCGGGGAAGGAATGGACAAACCCTGTCATAAAATTGCGTGTTTATATGCAAGAGGAAAAGATCGCCCAAAAGGTGCAAAAGATGGCGTATATGGTTGCACCTGTAGATCAAAAACATAAGTGCGCCTCATGTACGGCCACAGTGGATTTTACGATGCAAGGTCCTTGGATTATTGATGTGGCGGCGGCAAAGGGCAATAAACATCTCAGCGCATCATTTAATGTCGATGTAAGGTAGCAGCACAAAAAGATATTATTCTCTACTTAAGAGGAAGCGGAAGGCGAAACCTTCCTTCCTCTTAAGGGAGCCTCGCAAAATAATGACGCCTATTTTACCGTAAAAACAAGGCGTATCATCTGAGGCGAAACCTCAACGGCCGCCTTGAGTTTCTCTGCGATAATCTTGGCGAAATCAAAGACCGGAAAGATAAAATGGTTCAACTCGGCGCCGCACCAGCAAGAAACCCCTTCAAGGCCGCTGATCTCCCTGGAAAATGGCTTGCCCGTATGTGAAAACCAGAGCTTTACGCTGTGGCCGTCTTTTTCAATGCCTATCCCGATCTTTCTCTCCCCGGCGTCCCTAAGCTGGCCTATGCACAGATTAATCAAAATATCCAGCAAATCCTTAAGAAGCCGCTCATCCACAATAATGGATATCGGATAATCAGGGGTGTCAAACTCCACTTCAACCTTGTGTTTGAAAAAAAGATCGGCCTTTAAGAACTCGATCTCTTCCTTGACGACGCTTTCGATATTTATAGGCCCTGGTTCGGCCTCAATGTCCCTTTTCGCGATAAGATCAACCAGGTGCTCAAGCCTGAAAAGCACGCCCTCGAGCATCAGTACCTGGTCAGCCCTCTTGGCCAGGGACCCGGCCAGCCTTTTTAAAAGACCGGCGGCCGGATCATGTCCGCCGTCCGCAATCGCCTTATCCACCGCCTTCCTGTCAAGTGCGATATCGCGCTTCAATATCTCAATCTGCATAGAAATAGCTTGTATCTGGCCATTCAGGTTATGGGCTATCCCATGCGTCAAGCGGCCGGTCAGAGATGCCCTGAGGCCCTCGATAACGATATTCGTATATTTATCATCAAACATGGTCTTCCCCCGTCAGGCTTGACCCTGGCTCAACACTCAAGCCCATGCCCTTTCCCATGAAAAGGTCTTCGAATGCATCAACAAGCTTCGGGTCAAACTGGCTGCCTTTGTTATTTTTTATCTCCATAAGGGCCTCATGCCAGGAAGCGGCCTTTCTATAAGGGCGGTCCGTTGTGATGGCGTCGAACACGTCAGCCACCGACATTATGCGGGCAAGGTAGGGTATATCGTCTCCTTTCAGCCCGTCAGGATAACCATGTCCATCCCATCTTTCGTGGTGGTGCCTGATTATCGACTTTTCCATGGGTACTATGCCAAGGTTGCCGACTATTTCCTCGCCGATCACCGGATGGGTCTTGATTATCTCATATTCCTCCCTTGTAAGCCTGCCTTTTTTAAGAAGTATCTGGTCCCTTACGCCGATCTTGCCTATGTCATGCAAGGGACCGGCAAACATAAGGGAGTCCCTTTCTATTGATGTGCAGCCAAGATGTGCGGCAAGCCTTAGCGACAGATCGGTCACCCGCCTGGAGTGCTCCTTTGTGTAAGGGTCCTTCGCCTCAAGGGACCTGACCAGGGCCTTCAATGTAGAATGGAGATTAAGGGCGACGCTTTCATACAACAGAAGGTTTTCAACGGTGAGGCTCGTGCGCTCCGCCAACAAGTGCAGCAGAAAGAGGGCCTCTTCACCAAGCGGCTTTTGTATTTTCGGCCGTGAGACGGATAATACCCCGAAGACCTCGTCTCTCATGGTGAAGGGCACGAATATCTGGTCCCTGGCCGGTATGCCGCTCTCAGACTGGTTAGGGGCTGCCGGCTGCTTCAGGGCGTCGCCTATGAGCACTATCGGCAACCCTTCTTTTATGACCCTTGCGCAAGGAAGGTCCGATCCATCGATGTCTATCTCGTCCCATGCCCTTGGATATTCCCCGATTGCGCCCATCAGCAGAAGCTTGTTTAGCTCGCGGTTCACCACCCAAAAACAGGCCTGTGGGGTCTCGGTAAGAGAGCAGGCCAGACTCACCACCTTCTGGTAGAGTTCACGCATGCTTTTCACCTTGCCGAGCGTATCGCTTATCTTGAAAAGTATCACCTGTTCCTTGATCTTCCTTTCAAGACGGGCGTTGATCTCTTCTATTGTCTTTTTGGCCTTGACCTCTTCAGTAAGAAGGAGGTTTTGAAGCAGTATCCGCCGCTCGCGCGTCAGCCGTTCTATGGTGACTTGCAGATTGCTGAGCTTGAAAGGCTTGGCCAAAAAATCAGACGCCCCTGCCTTCATGGCCTCTATTATAACGCTCATTGAGGGAAGGCCTGTAATTACAACGGCCACTATTGTCCTGTCTCTTTGTTTGACCCTGCGTATAAACTCCAGGCCGTCCATGCCCGGCATGTTGATATCGACTATGACGCCGTCGATATTCTCCAGACCATGAATAAGCGTCAGGGCGTCAAAGGCGTTGGCCGCCTCAAGGACCTCAAACCCCTCACCAGAAAGATATTGGGCGATGGCCTGGCGTACTGAAGGCTCGTCGTCAACAACCATTATGCGGAATTTTCCGCTGGCTACCACGGCCTTGTCAGTGGCAGACTCTATTGACGAAACCGGCGGATCATTCATGGTTCTTACGGATCGGGTTTAATCTATTATGCCACACGGTTAAGCAATCCCTTCTTCAATGCCTTGAACTCAGTTTCATCAATAAGGCCTTTTTTCAAAAAATCTGCAAGCCTTTCCATCTCATTAAGCGCTTCTTTCAATGATATACCATCCGCGCCATAAGATAAAGAAGGCATCCAGTCGGCTGCAAAAACAGCCATCTTGGCCGACGTGCCTTTGTCATCCACCGGCTCCTTGACGGCTTCAGCCTTACTCGATGCAGAGGAAGTCCTGACACGCTCCAAAAGAAGCTTGTTTTCCCGTCTGAGCCTGATCTTGTCACAAGCGTTATCGACGCTGATCTTGAATTCCTCGAGCCTGAACGGCTTCCTGATATAGTCATATGCACCTTGTTTCACGGCCTGAATGGCTGTTTCGATGGAGGCGTAGCCTGTCATTATTATGACAAGTATATCTGGATATAACGCCTTGGCCTCGCTCAAGACCTCCATGCCGTCGGCCTCCGGCATCATGAGATCCGTTATCAATAAGTCGTAGCGGGCCTGCCTCAGCCTCGCCATGGCATCAGAGCCTTTATTCACCACGGTGATCTCCCTGTCCTCCTGCGACAAAAGATCGGACAAGAGATCCCCTATATTTTTCTCGTCCTCGGCTATAAGAATCCGTAGCCTGTCTTGGACTTCCTTAATTCTGTCTTCTTCCATGTTGAGCATTGGGTGACCAAAAATTATTTACTTCAAGGGACAAAAAATCGTATATTTAGTAATAATCGGACATAAGGAGTGCGGACTTGAACATGCCAGAATCAGACCCCCTATCCATACTCGAAATGCCGGCAGCGCGTGCCGAGACCTTTTTTAACCGGCTCAGCCTTGCGGATCAGGCCTCCTTGGTGATGATGACGCCATGGGAAAGGCGCCAGGAACTGCTTCTGATGTCAAGCAATGCGAAGACCCTTGTCCAGGGCATGCCGGTGGAAGAGCTGTTCTGGACCATAAAGGCCGCTGGTCCGCAAGACGCCCTTTCCATGCTTGAAATGGCGGCCCCGGAGCAGCTCCAGTTCATCTTTGACCTCGACTGGTGGCGCAAGGACGAGCTTGCACCGGAAAAAATCCTCATGTGGCTGATATTGCTTTTCGAGGCCAAAGAGGGCCTGCGCCAAGGCTGGCTCAGATGGTTGGCGAGACGGGACGAATCGCTTCTGGCCGCGGTACTGCGGCCGTTTATACGGATAATAAAACGCCCTGACGACATGGACATCCAGGAGGCGCGGGACACCTTGCCGGCATTCACACTGGACGACGTATATTTCATCGCGTTCAAAAAGGATGAATTCGCCCCTGCTGTGAGCCGCCTTCTCGGCGAGATTATGACCGTGTCAGACGGTCTTTACAGAGACACTGCGGAGGCCGTTTTGTGGACGACAGGCGCGGAGGACCTTGAGAACGCATTCAGACTCAGAAACGCGCGGCTAAGCGGCTTCGGCATCCCTGACTATTACGATGCCCTGGACATATACGCATCTCTTCCGGCAAACCGGGTGAGAAGGGTTGAAAAGACGCTCTATAAAAAGAAAAACACGGATGAGCTGATGCCGGCCTTTATCCCGACCCTTTACATGGGGGAATATCCAACCTTGCATAACGCCGTAAATGGTCTGGCCGGAACCCCTGAGATGGAAAGGGTCGTGCTCGAATGGGTGGGGGCGGCCAACAAGGTGCTGATGGCCGGCGCCACCGATCTTGATGACCCCGTGGCCATGAAACAGGCCCTTTTGCGTACAGCGGCCTCAATGAACCTGGCCATCGAGGCCCTTATGGATGAAGAGTGCAAAGGGGCGTCTGACATCCTCGGCGGGAGCATCCTCGAAGACCTTGTGCGTCTTTCAAACTCAATCACCAGGGGACTGAAATCAAGGGTCCTGGCCATTATGGATGCCGGGATCGTCTCAAAGGAATTCCTGCACCTTCCCGACCCATGGGAGGGGCTTTTAGAGGGGCTTTTGGCCTCGCCAAGGCCGAGACTCTGGGACGATTCAACAGGTGATTATGTAGAATTCAGCAGTCTTGCCCAGGTGACATGGACGAACGGCAGACTGGATGAGATAGAGGCCTGGGGCAGACTTATGGCTGAAATACCTCCTCATTGGGCCGCATGGGCTGAGACCTTTTCCTTTACGCATACAAATCTCAAGCAGTACATGGAGCTTACATGGCCCCAGGCTCTCCTTACAGCCCTCGCCCAAGAAAGACTTAGTGGAGAGCTCATCATAAAGGCCGTCAAGGAGAGTGATCTTGCGCGCCTGAGGCGGATATGGTTTCCGGCTGAGGGCGGCCTGTTGCCGCGACAGACAGTGGATGAGTGCATTTCGGCCTTAAAGACCCAGGCCCTTGAGGCCGACGTTGAAGAAACCTCTCTTCGCCGGATGACCGCCCGTGTCTTGAATGACTTTTATGAAGAAATAAGGGGGCTGCCGATGGATGTGCCCATAGATGGAAGGTTTATAACAGCCATGCTGATCAAACTTGAGCCGGGAAGGTAACACCTGCCTTCTTGACCAAGATGACTATTATGACTATTTTGAGTTATTAAAGAACCGATTGGAGTAACCAGTTTTTTATTTTTCTTGCTCATAAAGAGGTGGAAGACAATGAAGGCACTTAATGTGGCAAATGCAAAAGCCAAATTTTCCGAGATAATTACAAGAGCGGAACATCAAAAAGAAAGAGTCATCATAGAAAAAAGAAACAAACCTGTAGCTGTACTTATCGGCTATGACGATTATAAAAAGCTTGAGGCGCTTGAGGATAGTTATGAATCCAGGCTTCTTGAAGCAGCTATAAAAAAAGGAGAGCTTTATTCTATCGAAGAGGTCGCAAAGGCGGTAGGAATTGAGCTATAAACTGGAATTTTCAAATAATGCGCTTTCAAAATTAGAGGCGCTTGGACGGTCCGATGCAAAAAAGCTCCGTCAGATATTTATGAAAATCCTGTCGTTAAGAAGAACTCCATTCCCAAATGATTCAAAAAAACTCGAAAGCTTTAGCTACAAGGGATTAAACGGTTACAGAGTAGATCAAGGGGAATACAGAATTATCTATGCTATAGATGAAACCAATAAAAGGATAATAATGGGCCCGATTCTCAACCGTAACGAAGATTACAAAGAACTAAAAAACATGGACTGAAAATCGACGAAATTTTAAGATCATATCATGTCTGTCAAGGAACGCTGGATCAAGACAAAACTAATAAACTATAACACGGATGAGGCCATAGCCTCGATGCTCCCAACCCTGCAAAGAGATATGCGCATAGTGGCTGCCTATCTTTTTGGCTCAAGGCTCAATAAAACAGGAAGTAGCGAATCAGATATCGATATCGCCGTCTACACAACCGATGACTTCTCATGGGAAGACCGGCATCTCCTTTACGGCGAACTTTCGAAAACCATTCATTCGGACAGGCTGGATCTCATCTGGCTCAATGAATCAGAACCAATTCTGACCTTCGAGGTCATCAAAAATGGCAAACTAATATTCTATAGAAATGCCGGCATGTTGAATGATTTTGAATTGAAGGCCAAAAAAATCTATTATGACCATGTCATCTATCTGGAAAAACACAGGAGGTACAGGGGCTTTGGTTTATAAAAAAGAGGCCATGTTAAAACGAATTGAAAAATTATGTGAATACAGACATGACCTTAAAGAGATGGAGTGTCTGTCATTTGATGAATATATCAAGGATAAAAAGACAAAATATTTTATGGAAAGACTACTTTTTTTAATCGCAGAGGACATCCTTGATTCCCTTGACCATGTTTTGTCTTCTAAATTTGAGACAATAAGCGACAGTTATGAAGACATAATAGACAATGCATATAAAAATAGCATAATAGACCATTCAATGTATTCAAATCTGAGAGGCATAGGTGGATTCAGAAACGTCCTCGCACATGGATACATGCAGATATCCGATGCCGA
>JAJYLJ010000117.1 GCA_021787835.1 Deltaproteobacteria bacterium
GCTCCCAGAACCAAATGCCCAGAAATGATCAATCCGTAATCCCTTCTCCAGCATTTTAAATAGCTTAAACCATTCCCGAAGTTCTTCTCCGAATTTTTTTTGAAAATCGTCATTAAGCAAAAGGAATAACATGTGGAACATGCGCAATTTTTCAATATAATCCAATTCTTCCCAGCCTCTTGGGAGTTTGCTGTCGCGAATTTCTTTTTCAAAATCCTCTTTTTTTACCTCAAAATCTTTTTCATGCCTCTCGAATTCTTCTCTTAAAAATTTTTCTTCGTCTTCGTCCCCATCAAATCCCATTAGTTCATGGGGATCATGAGTACCGTCAAATATCGACGGATCTATCTGCTGTATGGAGCCATCGGGTAATTTTATCCGGGGTATTCGTATTTCTAGGTAGCAATCATAAAATCGGAAAAAGTTCGGATACTGGTATCGCTCGGTCACGGTATCCTGAACCGGGTGAAGGCCTTCTACATATGGGTGGGAAAAGCGGCTGCCAAGAGTGAAATCCAGTGAAACCGTCAGAACGTGCGTCGTCGTGTCACAAGCTATGTCCCGTACATACCATGGGGCCTGTATCCCCAATGCCGTCTCAAATAGCTTCTCTTTTTCCCCCATTTGCTTAGGGCGATCAGATTTCTTCATTTTACTTGACCCTGTACATTACTCTGCAGTTTTTGGCATTCTGGTAGGATGCGTCGACTGCGGCGAGGTTCTGATGTACTCGGTGATTAGCCTGTGCACTCAATCGCTATCTGACCATTAAACATTGCCCAATTGTTCATTAAAAGTCTTAAGATATTAAAATCCGTCGAACCCTGGCTCTAGCTTATGTCCGCCTCCGCCAGCTAGCCCGCTCGCTTCGTCAGCACCAATGCTGAATCCATGAAAAAATATGCGTGCACTTGACTGATTGCGGTTACCAGAAAATAAAATGACAGGACGCCGTATTATTCGTTTCAAAGATACTGCCCCTTGTAACAAATTGCAGACTCTATGAAATACACCAAACTGTACATTACCCTGTACTTCACCTTGCACAAAACCGCATGTTTGCAAAATTTAAAAGCCATCGATATAAAAGCGAAAATCGACCTGATTATCTACCATTTTCGATTTATCAATTTTAGGATTCTTCAATCCGCACTTTATCAGCCAATCCAAGATCATCGAGAATTTGTTTGAGTTCGGCTTTAATATTTTTACTTTGGCCGTCAGATAATGTAATCTTAAAATTAATTCCAACCTGTAAGTCCGCTCCGGATCTGAGCTTCGGTAAAATTTTTGTTCCAAAACGGTTCCACAGCTCTGGAGGAATCTCTCCTGATAGGTGAATGGTGCTTACATTTACAATAGTTGGAGTCTCGGTCGCTGGTTCAGATACAAGTTGATCAGTAGTCCCGGGCTGATAGACCGGAGCTGGCTCTACTTCTGTTGGTTTTTGCGTTTCCGGGATTTCTTTTAAAGCCTTAGCTTTCTCTTTCGTTAGAAGGAAAACCCCGGATTCAAACGAGACTTCATCGGGAGCGAGCATTTCATGGTACCAGAGCCTTTCATAAGTCCCATCTGCTTTCGGTCCTGATGCAAAACCAAAATCGCCTTTCCCGACAAACTCGACTATTTTGTTCCGCAAAACCGCATCCGGATCTATGAGCCTTGTCAGCGAGCCATTAAGAAAGCTCTGCCTCAAACTTGTAAGCGGCCAGGCGCCGCTTTCTTTCAGGGCCGGAGGCCAGTTTCGGTCTATATAGCCCGCGCCAACTGATTCATTCAGTAATGCCTGGGATTTAAGGGCCATCAATACCCGTCCGCAGAGCGTCTCTCCGCTACTAGCATGTCCTGCGCCAAGGTCTATGGTCTTAAGTCCATCAGGCTCCCTTCCATCGGCAAGGACCACAAACCTATAGCCGCCCCAAATCTCGTCCTTTGCCGCTTCCTCGGCATCGGCGATTTTAGACCGGATTTCCGCCTGCTCCGTGCGGTCGAAATCAGCACCCAATGTTCCGTCGGCTATTTCCCTGCCTACCCGCTTCCAGGCAAGCCAGAGTTCTACCTTTTCCCTAAGGTCTCTCCCGGGCCTTTTCAGGCACCAGACAAGCGCGCCTGGATAAAGCCTTGGAGATTTCCCCCTCTGCTTTGTCCGATCGGCAATCTGTCCACGCAATGCACCCGCCCCACTCCATTCCGTTTCCGGGCACCCAATGACAAGCGTCAACTTGGGAGAATCCTGGATAGCTGTACTGTCATCGGGAAACAATACCAGGGGAATGCTTGCTCCTTTTTCAAATTCTTTTTGGACGAGAACTCGCATTGCAGGCCTGACTTCCGTTTCGTAGTCAAGGGAAGCGCGCCTGTCGCTGACCACTTTTTTTAATGTTGGCTGGTGCCTTATCTGAAACCCGTCCGACCCGATTTTACGTATAAAGAAGGATTTTGATTCTAAAGCATATGCCGCATTGTCTATCGAAGTAGTGTCTATTTCAGGCTCACCCAAGGCAAAGCGCAGCTCGGGAAGATGGGCCACTTTGTCCACCTGCCCACCAGAGGACTCAAAAAGAATAGCCGTAGCGACCCGCCTATGGATGTCCCTGAGCGCGCCTTTAGTATCGGCGTCAAGGGCTACCGCATGCGAATGAACGCCTGAAATATCCGCATCTATTGCCGGCAGGAGTCTTGGCTCACCAAGTTGCCCAAGTATTACAGCCCGGAAATCAGGAGCCTCAAGCGGGGCCGATCCAAGAGATATAAGAGGCTCTCGCCTGGCTGACTGGTATCCTTCCCTATAAGCCAGCGAAACCCATTGGGCAAGCATCGCAAGAGTTCCTCGAGTCTGCTGATACTGGGCAAGCGCCGCCCACTTCCTCTGAAAAACAGAAAGCGTTGATGGATGAAACGGATAGCATGCCTCAAACCTGGCCTTCAGAAATTCTTTTGATTTCGTTTCCGTCGTGGCAGTATCCACAGCCGTCCATTCCGGCGGAAGCTGTGCTCTCCGCTCAAAACACCAATCGGCATATGTTTTTGCGACAGTCTTTCTGATCCGCTCGTTTCCAAGGTCTTCAAAAAGCCTACGGCGCACCACCTCGCTTATTTCTGCCTCATCATTGGCAATCAGTTGTTTGGCGACCCGACCTACCTCTTTTGTAATGATCTCCTGCCATCTCAGGTCCCATTCGCTCATCTCGGGTTTACTCTGCGGCAAGCTCACCATCGCCGCGCATCCTGTTGTGCCGGTCATGGCACGAACCAGGTTTCCAAGGAAATCCCGGAACGATTCGGCCCTGTCTCGGTGCCGGCTCACGAAATTGAGTACCTCGTCACACAGGACCAGTACTCGTCCACCCGCTACCTCAAAAAGCTTTCTGATATTATCCGTGCCAGGCGCCTTTGTTTTTGCTTCTGGGCCTAGAGCTGATACACCGGCCTCCCCTGCCAACTGCCATGCAATGTCGATCCAGGGCATCTCTTTCCCTGGTGCGGGGTCCCAAGCATTTCCCACAAAAACGGCCACTTTCGCGCCGGGGATATTTTCGAGTGATACTGTATTAAGTAGCTCTCGTATACGTTCAGATTTTTCTATGGCGTCCTTATGTTGGACAAGATGATAAAGAGATGTAAGGGTATGGGTTTTCCCGCCACCGAACTGGGTGATAAGAGCCAAAACCGGGGCGGTATTCTGGGTTTCGTCAGCCAGACGGCGAAGCACAAGGCCAATATGTTCAGTCAAAGCCCTTGTAAAGCATGTGCGGGCAAAAAACTTTTCGGGATTCCCGTAATCCTCGGGAGCCTTGCCCGTCACGACTTGCTCAAGCGCGATTGCGAACTCGTCAGGGTTAAACGAACGTCCCTCTCTGACTTCTTTTCTTGGGGTGACTACCTTATACCAGGGTTCCATTAAGTCCGCTTTTCCCCTTTCCTTTTTCTAATCGGCGTCAATGCTTCTTTAGGCAACAGCGCCCTGATATCCTTGCGGACCCTGCGTGCAATTCGTACTGCTTTCCCGGCCTCAGTTAGAGAGGGTTCTATATCTCCCGGATAACGAACAGTTACCGCATATTCAGAAAACAATTCCTGTTCTTCTGCCGATAATAAAAGAGGCATTTTATCAGGCAGGCGGTTTATGAGAGCTGCAGTATCATGAATTTTTGGAAAAGATATGTTCTTCATAACCAGCAAGGCTTTTATATATTTCTCTATACACTGCTGGGCATGAAAACAAACTGCATCCGTAAGACGATCCTCCCTGGCCCTATGCAAATATGATGCAGCCTTTAGATCGCTTTCGGCTTTGGTAACCCACTCCCGTATGATCTCATTGATTTGCTCAGATCTTTGCATAAAGGACTTTACCTTCGTGAGTTGCAGGCCATTCGATAGTCCCTACTATATCTTTTCTCCATTCGAATTCCTTTGGATCGCTGACTAGAATATCTTTAGGGAAACGAATGTCGTGCAGGACATTGCGAATTTGAAGTTGAGTCTGCCGTCTAGATCCCGTCACGGGCATGACAACCAATATATCGAGATCACTGTCAGGACCAGCCGTACCTCTGGCGTGCGAGCCAAACAGGATTATCCTTTCAGGATGAAACTGTGAAACTATTCTCTTCACAATTTGCCTTATAATTTTTTCAACCTGTTGTTGCGATCTCATGATTCGGATCTCCCTATCTCGGCACCGCAAGGAGCATGGCATCAAGCAATCTCTTTTCCTCGCTGCCTCTAGGATACAATGCAGAAAGCGCGTTTGCCAATCTCAAGAAGTCAGGGCCCCGCTCCTGCTCGTTCTTAAGGAGCGACCTAAGTGCATTTGCCTTTCCGCTAGCCTGTAAAAGCATGGCCGCATGGACTCGGTCCAGGGTTGTAGCCCCATGTTTGCTCTTTAAGGCCTCCTCCGAAACTTCTATGCGGCCCCTCTTTTTAGCGCCCTTTATTTTAATCTCTGGCGTAGCGCCTTGCTCAGGGAAAAGGACCTGTTGGAGGCTCTTTTGGGGGTCCTTCTCAAGCTCTTCCGCAACGGCCGTAGCGCCGTCCTCTCCGAATAGCTGCTTTGCCCTCTCGGTTACAGAGAGGAGCCGGACTACACCTTTTTGGGTCTCGATTATACGGCCTTCCCAGGTCTCTAG
>JAJYLJ010000017.1 GCA_021787835.1 Deltaproteobacteria bacterium
AGGTCCGCAGCCAGGCCAGGAGGCAAGGCCTTTTGCAATGTAGAGGTTGAAGTCATTGGCGCCCGAACGGCCAACCGGTATCTTGACCCCTGCAAAAAGGGAGACCTCCTTGAAGTGGGCCTTGAGGTCCTCGGGCAGCCCTTCATCTTTATAGGTCACCACCATGGCGTCCTTTCCTATCTTGCCGCACGGGCCAGGCCAGAGTTCATATTGGCTTTTTATTTCTCCCTTGTCCCCTGCCCAGCGATAGACCCTTGGCTGGCCGGGCGCATAAAAAGCAAGCTCGCTTACGATTTGTCTTTTTGTTCCGATCAGAAAGTTTGCAGTGGGTATCTTTCCGTTTATTTCCCCCACTTTGACGCCGAGGTCCTTCCAGCCCTTGAGCCTTGCCGTGATGTCGAGGTGGCCGCCGTTTAGGCCCGTAAGGGTTATTGTCCAGGGGATTGCATAGACAAAGACCGACATTGCGGCGCCCAGGATCAGGCCCGGTTTAAATAGGCCTCTCATCCGGTTGACTACCGGGTTTGCATCCAAGGCCATGGAGGCCCAACCCCCAAGCATTACGGATGAGGCGAGATAAAATGGGGCCGGCCAGTTTCCGTTTACCCTCTGCCTTAGGCTCAGCAGCATGATGAGGGCGACTGGCGCGATACTCAATGCGGTAAGATAGATGGCGTGGGGATATGGATTTTTTAGGCCATCTTTTTTCTTCAGGACGTCTTTTTTAAAGAGCCGCCATATCAGGTCAAGACCTATCGCGACGGATAACATCCAGGTGATGGGCGAGATGATTCCGAGTTGGGAGATTATGAAGTCAGGCGCGGTCTTTAGAAAGGTCAGGTACGATGTGGCCCCTGGTTCAAAGTGATGGGCCGTGTGCTCCAGCATAATCCACCCGTGCCGGTCGTTCCACCATAGGACCGGACCGAGCGGCGCCAGTGAAATCAGGGCCGCGATATACGGCCAGGGGCTCAGCAGTCTTTTTCTGTAACCCGGCTCGGCCATGAGAAATATAAAGACAAGGGGCCAAAAGGCCATCATGGTCTGTTTGCTTAGCATTCCGAGCCCGGCGAGGATGCCTGATATTATCCAAAATACGGCGCTTTTTCTTCCGCTTTCTTCCAGGGCCAGCCATGTTGAATACATCGCCCAAGACCAGAAAAAGATCAGAGGAGGGTCTATGGTCATGGCAAAGCCGAGGACGCATGCGCCAGGCATGAAGACCGCGGCAAGGGCGGCCAAGAAGCCGGCCCTTGCTCCGAAAAGGCGTCTTCCAAGCAGATAGACAGGTATGATCGCGAGCGTCGAGAGGGTGGCCGCAGGGAGCCTGACCCCGAAGGCGCTATTTCCGAATATAGATGTGAAGAGGGCTATGATCCATGCGACCATGGGCGGCTTGCTGTAATATCCCCATGCAAGGCGTCTGGACCAGTCCCAGTAATAGGCCTCGTCGGGCGACAGATCAAGGGGCGCCAGCATTATAAATGCTATTCTGAGGACTAAAAGCCCTCCTAAGAGACAGATGATGCGTCTATTCCACATTGTTGAGCCGCGCCCTGGTTTATTCAAGGACCTCTCGCACCGAATATATGCGCCTTCCCGAAGACTCGTAGTAGGTGCGTATGACAAGTTCGGCCAGAAGGCCTATGGCCCCTAGAATCAGTCCGGCGATGATGAGCACGGCTCCGAGGAGCAAAAGCGGCCTGTGGCCGATGTCCTGCCCAAGGAAAAGCTTGATGAATGTGAGATATAGCCCTATCAGCGAGCCTGACAGGAAGAGCGCTCCTCCGCCGAGGCCGAAGAACTGGAGCGGCCTTGTGGCGAACTTGAGGAAAAAGAGCATGAGGATCAGGTCCAGGATGACCCGGTAGGTCCTCCCTATGCCGTATTTACTTTTCCCTTTGAGCCTTGGGTGGTGGGTTACCGTTTCTTCAGCTATGCGGGCGCCGTAGAAGTGGGCAAGGACCGGGATAAATCTGTGGAGTTCGCCGTAGAGCAGGAGGTTTTTTGCCACATCACGCCTGTATGCCTTAAGCGAGCAGCCATAGTCATGGAGTCTTACGCCTGTCGAGCGGCCGATCAGACGGTTGGCGATGAGCGAGGGGAGTTTGCGCGACATGAACGGGTCTTTTCTGTCTTTCCGCCACCCGCTCACCATGTCGTAGCCCTCTTCAAGTCTTGCAATCAGTCTTGGTATGTCTTTGGGGTCATTTTGGAGGTCTCCGTCCATAGATACGATTATATCGCCCTTGGCATGGTCAAAGCCCGCTGTCATGGCCGCGCTCTGTCCGAAGTTTCTCCTAAAGACCACCACCTTTAACTCCGGGACGGCGGGCTTGACCTGTTTTAATATCTCATGGCTTTCATCGGTGCTGCCGTCGTCAACGAGTATGATTTCAAACGGGCGGTTGAGAGGTCTTAACGCATCGACAAGCCTTTGCACCAGTGTCTTGAGGTTCGGCGCTTCATTATATATCGGCGCTATGACCGAGATATCCTTGGCGTCACGGTAATCAGCATCTTGAGTCATTGGTCAGCCTTTGTGAGCATACCTTAAGGGCCGGTCTGTTCGTTTTGATCGGATATTTTTTTGGCGCATCGGGAGATCAGGTCTGATAGTCCCCATTTTGAATCTTGGCCACCTCCACGGCTGAAACCGTTCCTATATTATCAAGGGTGGAGCGCAGGGGGTCGCCAGGCGCAAGGCTGTTTCTGACTTCTTTCATGGCCTCTATATTTTTTGACAGGGCGTCGGCCAGCGGATTGAGCGCGCTGTCGTTTGCGCCTGGGTCGATCAGGATCGCGCTTAAGCGATCGAGGACTCCGAGCATATTTTCGCCAAGCATCAGTGCGTTTTCTTGTGTGTCGCTAAGCGGCGTTGTAACTGTAGGCGGTTCCATTGCTGAGATTTGACCTTTGGAGTTTACGGCCCCCTCCTGATTGATCAGCGTCTTTTCCAGATAATCAGAGAAGGGCCTTTCGACGGATGTCTTGCCGGTTTTTATAGGTTCTTTCTGGCTGTCAGCAGGGTTGATTCCGTATGTGTCTATCTTCATGGCCAATTAAACCAGGCAGACCTGGTTTCCTCCTGTCAACGATTTTAATAGCGTAACATAGTTTAAATCTTTTTTCAGGTCTATTTTTATATTTTATTGCCATTGCCCAGACGTTATGCCTGATTTATCATTAAATTCCATTATGGATGCTAATTGTTGCAATATCAATCATGGCCGCAGGCGCCGTCCGACCAGGGTTGTATATATCGGTGACGTGCCTGTCGGCGGAAACCACCCTGTGGCCGTCCAGTCCATGACCAACACCGACACCAGGGACGTCGCCGCTACAATCCTTCAGATCAAGGGTCTTCAGGACGTAGGCTGCGAGATAATAAGACTCGCAGTGCCCGATCTCGCTGCCGCCGAGGCCCTTGCTGATATCAAGAAAGCAATTTCCGTGCCTATAATTGCGGACATCCACTTTGACTGGCGGCTTGCGGTGGCTTCCATAGAGTCTGGGGCGGACGGGATCAGGATAAACCCCGGTAACCTTGGCGGGCCGCAGAAGTTGGCGAAGGTAGTGGAAAAGGCGAGGCAATACGGTGTCCCTATAAGGGTGGGGATAAACTCCGGCTCCCTTGAAAGGGACATAAGGGACCGCCACGGCGGCCCTGTGCCAGAGGCCCTTGTGGAGAGCGCCATCAGGAATATCGGCTATATTGTAGATATGGGTTATGAGGCGGTAAAGGTCTCGATAAAGTCGTCAGACTGCCTTGCGACCATTGCAGCATACAGGCTCCTTTCCGGAAAGACGGATTTTCCGCTGCATCTTGGCGTTACCGAGGCTGGAGGGCTTATCGCCGGTACGGTAAAAAGCAGCATCGCAATCGGCCTCCTTTTAATGGAGGGGATAGGTGATACATTCAGGGTCTCGCTCACCAGAGACCCGAGAGAAGAGGTCAGGGTGGCCTATGAGATATTAAGGGCCGTGAAGATTCGTCAGCGTGGGCCGGAAATAATTTCCTGCCCCACGTGCGGCCGTTGCGAGATCGACCTTTTCTCCCTGGCCGAAGAGGTGGAGAGGCGGGCGCAGCAGATACCATATCCACTTAAGCTTGCGGTAATGGGCTGCGTGGTGAACGGCCCTGGCGAGGCCAGGGAGGCCGACCTCGGGCTTGCAGGCGGCAAGGGCGTCGGCCTGATCTTCAAGGGCGCCCGGATCATAAAAAAGGTCGCGGAAGAAGGGCTCCTCGATGCATTCTGGCGGGAAGTGGAGGCGCTTTTGGCTGAAAAAGTGAAAGGAGAATCGCTTAATAAATGAGATATTCCAAGTTATTTTTGCCGACGATTAAAGAAGTCCCGGCCGAGGCCGAGGTCATATCGCACAAATTGATGTTAAGGGCCGGCATGATAAGAAAGCTCGCCTCTGGTCTCTATTCATATCTGCCGCTGGGCCTGCGCTCCCTTAAAAAGGTGGAGGGCATCATCAGGCAAGAGATGAACGCGGCAGGCGCCCAGGAAGTGCTGCTTCCAATGGTGCAGCCGGCTGAGCTATGGCAGGAGAGCGGCAGGTGGGAGCACTATGGCAAGGAGCTTTTGCGCATGAAAGACAGGCACGAGCGCGACTATTGCCTCGGCCCGACACATGAAGAGGTGATATGCGCTCTTGTAAGGCACGAGGTGCGCTCTTACCGGGACCTGCCCTTAAACCTCTATCAGATACAGACGAAGTTCAGGGATGAAATACGCCCGCGGTTCGGCCTCATGCGAAGCCGTGAGTTTATCATGAAGGATGCCTACAGCTTTGATGTTGACGATGAGGCCCTGGATAAGACATATCAGGCCATGTACAGGGCCTATTGCAGGATATTTGATCGGTGCGGCCTTAATTTCCGTCCTGTTGAGGCGGACACCGGCAGCATCGGCGGGCACGCATCCCATGAGTTCATGGTCATTGCGGATACTGGCGAGGATATTATCGCATGTTGCGGTTCATGCGACTATTCAGCAAATGTGGAGCTTGCCCCGGCCCTGTCGGATGAACCAGGACAGGATGCCCCTGATGAGGCCATGAGGCGCGTTCATACACCAGGCAAGCGCAGCGTGGAGGAGGTGACCGGGTATCTGGGCATCTCCCCAAAATGCCTTGTAAAGACCCTTGTATTCACATCGGACAAGGGGCCTATTGTAGCCCTGGTGCGCGGGGACCACAACATAAACGAGGTAAAGCTCAAACGGCTTCTCCGGGCTGAGAGGCTTGAGCTTGCCGATAACCTGACGGTTTCGTCTGTCACGGGCGGCGAGGCCGGCTTCATAGGTCCTGTGGGTCTAAAGGGCCGCGTCAGGGTGATAGGCGATAACGCGCTTAAGGGAATAAAAAATTTCGTGACAGGCGCCAATGAGTCTGACTGGCACCTGGCGGGGGTAAACTGGGGCAGAGACCTTGCATGGCCCGAGTTCTCCGATATAAGGCTTATAACCAAGTCTGACCCATGTCCGAGGTGCAAGGGTGGTATTGAGTTTAAGCGCGGGATAGAAGTCGGCCATGTCTTTAAGCTTGGGACCAAGTACAGCGAGGCCCTCGACGTCACATATCTCGATGAGGCAGGTGTTGCGCGCCCGATAGTCATGGGATGCTATGGTATCGGCGTGGGCCGCACGGTGGCGGCTGCCATCGAGCAGAACCATGATGAAAACGGGATCATTTTTCCGCGTCCTATCGCCCCGTTTGAGTGCGTCATCTCTGTGGTTGACGTAACGGATGAGGCCATGATGTCGGCAGGCGAGCGGCTTTATGGCGATCTTTTAGAAAGCGGGTTCGATGTCTTGCTGGATGACAGGCGTGAGCGGCCCGGAGTCAAGTTCAAAGATGCAGACTTAACCGGCATCCCTCTTCGCATAACCATCGGCAGGCGCATTAAGGAAGAGGGCAGGGTGGAGCTTAAATTGAGGACGCAGGGGAAAGGAGGCGCAACTTCACCTTTGCTGGATGATGCGGCAGCAGAGGCCGCGGTCATATTTAAGGCTATGGATCATATGGGATCAGCTCTTAAGTGATGACTCCTCGCCTTTTAGACATCCTTGACACCGTTCATTCCTATTTTTTGGACGCCGACACCAGTCTGGTGGAGAAGGCCTATATCTATTCGGCAAAGGTACATGCCGGCCAAAAGCGTCTGTCAGGAGAGCCCTATCTGTCTCATCCCTTGGCGGTGGCCTTGATTCTTGCCGAGCTCAGGCTTGATATAGGCAGCATTGCGGCAGGGCTTCTGCACGACACCATAGAGGATACGCTTGCGACAGTGGAAGAGCTGGAGGATATGTTCGGCAAAGATGTGGCCCAGATAGTCGACGGAGTCACAAAACTTTCAAAGATTCAATTCCAGAGCCGGATACACAAGCAGGCCGAGAACATCCGCAAGATGATCCTGGCCATGTCGAAAGATATCCGCGTATTGCTTGTGAAGCTTGCCGACAGGTTGCACAACATGCGGACCCTTGAACATCAGAAAGAGGAAAAAAGGTCTATGATCGCAAGGGAGACCATGGAGATATACGCCCCGCTGGCAGCGAGGCTTGGTATCGACTGGATAAAGAGAGAGCTTGAAGACCTTGCCTTCATGTATATCTACCCCGATGAATACAGGCAGCTCAAACTTGAGGTGGACAGGAGGATCGGTGAGAGGAAGGTCTTTGTCGAGGAAGTAAAGGACATAATAGCGAAAAAGATGGCTGAATACGGCTTTTCGTGCAGGGTGCTGGGAAGGCCCAAGCACCTCTACAGCATCTTCAGGAAGATGCGCCTGCGCAATGTCGGCCTGGATGAGATATACGATCTTATAGCCTTTAGGATCATACTGAGGACAGTGCAGGAGTGCTACGAGGCGTTGGGCATAGTCCACTCTCTTTGGAGACCTGTGCCAGGGCGTTTTAAAGATTTCATAAGCCTTCCGAAGGCGAATATGTATCAGTCGCTTCATACTACGGTCATGGGGCCTGGTGGAAACCGCATAGAGGTCCAGATCCGTACCGAGGAGATGGACAAGGTGGCTAGGGAGGGTATAGCGGCGCACTGGCTTTACAAGGAAGGCAAGATCATTACTAAGGATGTCGCTGGACACAAGTTTGACTGGTTGAATCAGCTTATCGAGTGGCAGAAGGACCTTGAGGACCCGAGGGATTTTTTGAATTCCGTCAGGATGGATCTCTTCTCAGGCGAGGTATATGTCTTTACGCCTGGCGGCGATGTAAAGGAATTGCCGGCTGGCGCCACACCCATAGATTTCGCCTATGCGATTCATACAGAGGTGGGCCATCACTGCGCCGGAGCCAAGGTAAATGGTCATATGGTCCCGTTAAAATATGAACTCAAGAACGGAGATGTCGTTGAAATCGTCACCTCGCCACAGCATATGCCGAGCAGGGACTGGCTGAAGTTCGCAAAGACCAGCAGGGCCCTTGCCAGGATACGGCAGTGGATCAAGACCGAGGAGTATGCAAAGAGCCTTGCCATCGGGAAGGATATCTGTATCAGGGAATTCAGGAAATACCGGCTGGATTTTAACGAGGTCGCCAAGCAAAAGGGCGCTGACATGGCCAAGATGTTTTCATGCAAGAGTCTTGATGACCTTCTGGTGGCTGTTGGCTATGGAAGGGTATCACCCATCCAGATAGCAAAAAAGTTCATAAGGGAGGAACAGCTTGCGCCGGCAGGCCCGCCGCCGGAAGAGGCAAGGGGGCAGGGAAAGACGAGGATCGGAAAGGAGGCGGCCCCCCAAGGCATTCAGATACAAGGCCTGGATGATATCATGATGCACTTAGGGCGTTGCTGCACGCCGGTTCCCGGCGATGATGTGGTGGGCTATATAACGAGGGGCCGCGGTATCACGATACACCGGGCGACATGCCCAAATGTCCGCAATATCGAGCCTGATCGGAGGGTGGATGTGCAGTGGTCTCCTGCCGATACGGCCATCTATCCTGCAAGGATAGTTGTAAAAAGCGTGGAGCAGAAGGGCATGCTTGCAAGTATCAGCAACGCGATAAGCGCTGCCGATGCGAATATACAGGATGCGAGGGTCGTGACGAGACCGATAGAACAGGTGGCCATATTCCATTATGCCGTACAGGTTCATGACCTTGAGCATTTAAAGAGGATACTTGCCGGCATCAGAAAGGTTGAGGGGGTTTTGCAGGCAAGCAGACTCTTGTCGTCGTGACGGCAAAAAGTCAGGTTCTTTATCCTCTTTGTGCGGTGTAGTTTTTGGGGCCCTAATGGCCTTCGCTCCTGTTGAAGCCCACCATATCTTCGTATTTCACTCCGGTCCCGCCAAAGATATCGAGTGCGCTTCCGATCGTTATATCGAGCCTGTCTTGCCCGAGCCTTTTAACCAGATAGACGTCTTCAAGGGAACTTGCCCCGCCTGCATATGTGGCTGGCACCGGACTTATGCGGCCGAGCAGTTCCGCTAGTCCCTTTTCGATTCCGCTGCATTTTCCCTCCACATCCACTGCATGTATTAGAAACTCGAAGGAAAAGTCAGCCAGGTATCTGAGGGTGTCGGGCGTTATCTTTGTATCGGTGAAGCGCTGCCAGCGCTCTGTTACGATATAATATCCATCCTTGCGCCATCTGCAGCTAAGATCCAAGACGAGCCGGTTTCTGCCGGTCAGACTTGAGATCTTTTTTAAGCGTTTTTTATGGATCCGCCCGTCCTTGAATACATACGACGTAATTATTACGGCCTCAGCCCCCTGATCGAGCCAGTAGCCCGCGTTCTCGGCCGTTATCCCGCCTCCTATCTGAAGTCCTCCGGGCCAGGCATGAATGGCGTCGAGCGCCGCCTGTTCGTTGCCAGGGCCAAGCATTATGACATGGCCGCCGGTTAGTCTGTCTTGCCTGAAAAGTGCGGCGTAGTAAGAAGGAGGTTGCCTTGAGACAAAATTTTCTTTAAGATCGGTCTGTTTTTGATCGTTCAGGCTTGAGCCTACTATCTGTTTCACTTTGCCGTCATGAAGGTCTATACATGGACGAAATTTCATGGCCAGGTATTGAAACCCCTTTTATTTTCAAGTATCCAAATAATATACTCTAGTCTAACCTTGGATGGTGCCTCTATGTTACTCGTTACATCAAAGGAGATGCAAGCCCTTGACAGAATGGCCATGGATGAATTCTGCATACCATCCATTGTGCTTATGGAAAATGCCGGCCGAGGGGTGGCTGAATTGATCCTTGAAGATTTCAAGGATAGGTTGTCATCGGGGGTGGTTATTATTGCAGGGCCCGGGAATAACGGCGGTGATGGTTTCGTAATCGCCAGGCGTTTAGACGAAATCGGCGTAAAGGTCAAGGTCCTGACACTCTGCGAGACCGAGAAGTTTAGCGGGGATGCGGCCGTAAATTATAGGATCGTCAGGGCTGTCGGGGTACCGGTCAAGGAATGCCACGATGCAGACGCGCTTAATGCTGAAAGACGGTCGCTCGATAGTGCGGGCGTCATTGTGGATGCCATCTTCGGTACAGGTCTCAACCGTGGTCTATCCGGGGTCTTTGCCGAGGCGGTCGAACTTGCAAACGCATCTTCTGCGCCAGTGGTTTCGGTGGATATGCCATCCGGTCTTTCGGGTGATACGGGTTACCCGCTTGGTCCTGTTATAAAGGCGGAAATGACTGTCACCATGGCCCTTCCAAAACTCGGGCAGGTTATTTATCCGGGCATAAACTATACAGGGAGGCTTAAGGTTATTGACATCGGGGTCCCAAGGGCCGCATTTGATAGAGTGGGGATAATGGCCGAGCTTTTGGATGTGGACCGCGCATCAAAGACCCTGCGCCCAAGGCATCCCCAGGGCCATAAAGGGACATTCGGCCATATGATGGTGATAGCTGGTTCGCGCGGCAAGTCCGGCGCAGGGGTCTTGTCGGCGTTTGGGGCTTTAAGGGTTGGGGCCGGACTTGTGACGGTCGCCTGTCCCGCCGGTGTACAGCCTGTTATTGCAGGTATGCTTATAGAGGCCATGACAGAGGGCCTTCCTGAGAATTCAAGCGGTGAAGTTGCATTTGAGGCCCTTGATGTGATCAAGCCGATGCTTGCCAATAAAAAGGCCGCTGTTATAGGGCCAGGCCTTGGACTTTGTCGCGAGGCCCGGGACCTTATGCGGGACGTCATTAAAACCGTGCCGGTCCCCATGGTTGTTGACGCCGACGCCATTACGGCCATTGGGCTGGACCATGCCTGTCTTGCCGATGCAAAGGGTTTGAGGGTGATCACACCGCACCCTGGCGAGGCCGCCAGGCTTTTGGGGTGTTCCGGGGCCGACATAGAAAAAGATCGCGTCGGGAATGCAAAAAGGCTTGCGGAGACGACAGGGGCCGTTGTGGTGCTTAAGGGTGCTCGGACCGTAATAGCGGAGAGCGGAGGGCGGTATGCAATAAACACCACGGGTAATCCAGGAATGGGTTCTGGCGGCATGGGAGATGTCCTTGCCGGCGTTATAGGAGGGCTTGTCGCCCAAGGTTATGGGCCCTGGGACGCCGCCTGCCTAGGGGTTTTTATTCACGGATATGCAGGCGACAGGCTCGCGCAAAGCGGGGCCTTTGGTTATCTTGCAAGTGAACTCGCAAGCCAGATACCGGCTGTTTTGAGCGAATTGTGAATATCCGCTCTTGCACCAGTCTTTTATTCAATCATTACGAGAAGTTATTTTTGCCCCGTTTTTATAGCATGTTGCGGTAAAATCTTTTGGCTTTAGTCCTGGGCGCACCCTCGCGCCGGCCCCGATCTGGATGCCGTCCGGCGTTTGTGTCCTCGCCCCAATGATGCTTATTCCTTCCTTTCCGCCGATTGCGCAGCCCTTGCCGATTGCAGTTCCTATATCCGTTATGGTGCGGTCAAGCATTGCGCGCTCGCCTACCTGTGTATCGAAGGAGAGTATGGAGTCGGTGACACGCGCCCTCTTTCCAATATGTACCCCTGGGAAAAGTATTGAATTTGTGACCTGTCCGTCTATCCTGACGCCATTATAGAACCTTGCATCCCTGCAAAATCCATCAGGGCCTATTATTGATGGTCCGCGGTCTCTTATGGCCTCATGGTCGAGATTTGTCCGCACTTGCCAGTCTTCAAGCCTGATATTTGGCGATCCTCCAAGCAGTTGCATGTTGGCGGTCCAGTATTCTTCGATGGTCCGGCTGTAGCCCCAGAAGCCTTCGAATTTATAGGCGCAGACATTGAACCTGTTGATCATCGCGGGAAGGATGTCCCTGCCGAATTCATGGGAATCCATCTGCGCATTTTCCTTTAGAATGTCCTCAAGGACTTCTGTTTTGAAGATGTATATGGTAAGAGATGCCCAGTTTGATATAGGGGTGCGTGGTTTTTCGGCGTATTCTATAATGCGTCCACCTCGTTCGTCGTCATCTCTAAATTTGGTAAGACCGAACCTTGACGCCTCACCGGGCCTGACCTTTACAAAGGCCGCACTTACATCCGCCCTCATGTCCGTATGGAAGGCGATGAGGTCTTGATAGTCCATTTTATATATATGATCTCCAGAGAGTATCAGGACAAGATCGGGGCTGTGGGCATGTATGAATTCCAAATTTTGATATACTGCATCAGCCGTGCCTTTGTACCAGTCAGAGGCGTGGAGACCGTGAAACGGCGGCAGCAGATTTATCCCGCGGTGCCTGCCGGTCATGTCCCATGAGGCCCCTGTGCCTATATGTTCGATAAGGGACGACGACCGGTATTGGCTGAGTATCCCTATCCTTTCTATTCTTGAATGCATGAGATTGCTGAGCGGGAAATCTATGATCCTGTAAAGGCCTCCAAAAGGCAGTGTGGACTTTGGCCTGAAATAGGTAAGGATATCGAGCTCTCCAACCCTTCCGCCGGCTAATATCATGGCTATTACCTTTGGCATCAGTCCTCCCCGTCGGTTGTTTTAATCATAACTTACGAAGTGTCCCCGCATAAACTCGGCAGCGAAGTCCAGTCAGGCAAACCGCTTATTATTTCAAGTGTTTTAGTATCATCCTCTGGAGGGTTGAGGTTGTGAACTTCTGGATGATCGCATCAGGCAGATTTTTCAATGGCACCTCGGCCCTTGCGCTTTCCTTGTGGCCGCCTGCCGGGCCGATTTCTCCGAATACCCTGGCGGCCAGCTTTCCGGCGTCTTTTTTGTAACCGTCACATCTGAAGATAACTACCAGTTTGTCGCCATAGACCCCCGATACTATCACCCAGCCCACGTCATGCACATGAGTAAGAAAATCGGCCACCACCACTAATATGTCAGGGTTTGTAACCTTTTCGATATGCGAATATATGCGGTGTTTGCTTACCTTGATGCCATCGAAGGCAAGGCGCAGATATTTGAGTTCCGAACGTCTTATATCAGAGGTCTCTATCTTGTTTAAGAGTTGTTGATTTATGCCTTTAAATATGTATTGAAAACACAATATATCAGATTGAGTGGCCTTCTTTGTGAAATTCTGTGTGTCTGATTTGATACCATAAAAAAGGGATGTGGCAAGCGCTACCGATGGTTTTATCTTGGATGCCTTCAGGTATTCAAAGGCCATTGTCGATGTGGCCCCGTACTCAGGCCTTATGTCAATAAATTTAGCTATCCATCCTTCTGTCGCGGGGTGGTGGTCTATAACCGCACTATATGTAATCGCGGCCAGATCAGGGTGATGTGTTGGCTGTGAATCCATGAGTATAAATTTTGTAAATGATTCTTTTTTTATGGACCGCAGGCGTTGCATGGGAATCTTTAACAATTCCATCATTGCAATATTATTCACCCTCATAATTTCATTCTGATGGGCTATAACTATATCTTCAACCCTCCTGCCCAGGAGCCTTTTTATGGCGTATGCGCTTGCCATTGAATCAGGATCGGCGACGATAACTATCAATACCCTGTCGTCTTTTTTGAATATCTGAAGAAAAGTGCGCAGGCGCTCCCTGTTGGAAAGTCTGCGGGTTGAGCGGGCGATCTGCTCCGGCGATGGAAGATAGGCGCAGGTTTTGTCTTCCTGGCATCTTCCTTTGTTGTCAGGCTGGTTATGTTTATCGGTTATGGACGACATCCCAATAAATTAGCTAGAAAATTATTAAAAAAGTTGATCATTGTCTTTTATTAAAATAAAATATTAAATAACTCTTGAGAATAAATTAAAAAAATAAAAATATTAATTAAGAAAAAAAGATAGATAATAAATGATTTTAAAAAATAAACCATTATGTTTAAGCTTAGTTAAGAAAGAGAAAAAATTCAAGCTGTATCATTGGATATGGTTGAGCCTTTTGATAAAGGCAGGGGTTGATATATTCGGTTTTTTGCGGAACAGATACTTATCATCCGCAAAAAAATAAAAGAGGGGGAAAGATATGTCATTAAAGGCCTATATCTTAATAAACACCCAGATCGGCAAGACTGCCGAAGTGGCGCGGAACCTATCCGAGATGCCCGAGGTGAGGCATCTGGACATAATTATGGGGCCATACGATATAATAGCGGAGGTCGAGACTGAAAGTCATGATGCCTTATCGCACATTGTAATGCATAAAATGCAGACCATAGACGCCATAAGGCACACGATGACCTGTCCTGTTGTAAAGCTTGACGAGGCTATATAATTATTATTGTATAGATGGGTTGTTTGCGGTCTTGGCTATTGAAATTATAATTTCAACCTCTCCTTGAGTAAGACCCGTGGCGCTTGCTATCTCCGAGATATTCTTGCCTATTTTCCAAAGGGCTATCACCTGATCGTGGAGCATATCTTTATTTTTGGCCGGATCAAGACCCCCAACAGGTGTTTTGTCGCGAGAGGCGTCAGGGCCCTTATCGTGAGGAGATACCCCTTTTTTAAGGTCCCTGCCAGCTGGATTTTTGTTAAGCACCCCGTATAATGAAACTGTTAATTCTTCATTTTTTTTTAGATTTTTTTCGAGTTCTTGCGACATCTTTTCACTTTTTTTAAGCACGGCAAGGATGTTTTCTATTTTTTGCGTATCTAATGCCTTAAGCCTGCGATAGAGAAAAAAAATAATAAACAAAAGTATTAAATCCATCAGGATCTGGCCCAAGGCGAGGGCGGTTTTGCCATCGGGAACAGCCGTCATCTTATAAGAGAGCCTGACAGTTTAACATCTTCAACTTTTAAGGAAGGAAATTCTGTATTGATGCTGTCAACTATTGGTTTTTGGTATTGAGCCAGTATATTTTCCTGAAATTTTTTCCCTAGATCAAGGCCCTTCAGCTCTCTGTATATTATATCCCTTATCCACACTTCTTTTTGCATGAGCTCATCTTTTGCTTTTTGGTCTTGTACGATGACGTCAACTTGAAGATTGAAAAACACCATCTCTCCGTTTTGTTGGGCAGGGATTAAAAAAGGCGAAAGGCTTATCGTTATCGCTGGCCCTGCCTTTTGCGGTTGTCCTGGCTGCTGCGGACCCGATCCTGTTTTTATGGAACCGGAAGGCCTGGGATGACTTGTATCGAGGGCGGATGGAGGTGCTGCCTGCTTATTTTCGATAACGTTGTTTTCGGAAAAACGGTTTGCGGGAAGAAGGCCGGTCATTTTAAGCATGGCCAAGCCGCCCGCCACGATCATTATTGCAGCGCATGCGGCCAGGCCCCACAAAAGGAATGGGTTATTCCGTCCAATAGTTATATTTTTTATCTCATTGGATGCGGGCTGATCTTCATTGGTTTTTTCAACAAGGGAAGGTCCGGCTTCAACTTTATGTTCGGGCTCGACGGGCGGGGCAGCGATATCCGACTCTTGGATTTCCTCTTCTACCGGAGATAACAGCTCCTCCTCTTTTTTTGTCTGCTCGGCCAACTCAGAGGCAAATTCTTCGAACAGGGGGATATCGTTCACATTGCTTTTGGGGTCCCAAAGTTCATCTTCCGTCAAAAGGTCGTCGGGCAGTTTGTCTATTTTTATTTCTCCCTCATCGGGTTGTACAGAAGCGCCGTCCGAGCCTTTTTTGTCCAATGTATCTGTCCGGTCTATATCTTTAAAAAGTTCGCTGTCTTCAAGATCAAGTATGTCAAGTGCTGAATCGAGAGGTTCTGTGCTTTCCGGTTCTTTTTTCTCTTCGCTCATGACGTATATTATTCAAAGATTTTTTGTATCTTTTCGCCAAGTGTTTCGGGCGTAAAGGGCTTTACTATGTAGTTGCTGACCCTGGCCTTCACGGCCTCTACTATATTTTCTTTCTGGGCCTCTGCGGTTACCATAAGAAATGGCAGATCCTTTAATTTTTCATCCGCTCTCACCTTTTTAAGAAACTCGATGCCGGTCATCTTTGGCATATTCCAGTCGGATACGATTAGGCCCACCTCCTCTTTTTTTAGTATATCCCAGGCGGTAGAGCCATCATCGGCCTCTATAAAGTTTTTAAAACCAAGCTGGGCCAGTATGTTTTTGACTATCCTGCGCATGGTTGCAAAGTCATCGACTATCATTACTTTTATGTTGTAATCAACCGGCATATCAAATCCCTCTATATTAATCTTTTCTCAATCTTTAACTTATTGTAACTTCAAGTTCATTTTTTTTAAACCATTAAAAAAATTAAATCAAAAGTCAAGTCTACATCATATCATCCCAAATGCATCCCATTTCGGATTCGATGCGGGCCCTGATCCTTAGGATGGCCTTTGTGTGCATCTGTGATATGCGTGATTCGGTATATCCCATTATTTCGCCTATCTCCTTCATGGTAAGGTCATTGTAATAATAAAGGGACAGGACGAGCTGCTCCTTTTCGGGTAGGCCTTCTATCGCTTCAATCACCAGATATTTGATGTCTGTAAGCTTAAGCTGTTCAAAGGGGTCGGTCGCGTTGTCGTCTGCTATAAGATCAAACAGATCATCCTCATTGTTGCTTGGCAGCCTGCGTCTTATCAATTCAATATCAAGAAAGGTGACGCCTTTTGTTCTTTCAAGCAGATCGTAGAACTCGCTCAGGTCAACGCCAAGGGCCTTTGCCATCTCGTCATCTTCCGCCGGGCGCCCCAGTTCTTTTTCAAGATTCTGATATGTCTGCTCGATTTCAGAGGTTTTCTTTCTTATGGATCTGGGGATCCAGTCAAGAGACCTGAGCTCGTCAAGCATCGAGCCCCTGATGCGGAATTCGGCGTATGTCTTGAATTTTATGCCCTTTAAGGGGTCAAATTTTTGTAAGGCGTCCATGAGACCGATCGCTCCGGCACTCACAAGATCGTCGTATGATATGTGCGCCGGCAGACGAGATGACAATTTTTCGGCTACATATCTTATAAGAGGCGTGTACTTTACGATCAGTTCATCCCGCTCTTCCTTGCTGAGGACCTTGTTGTTGCCAAAAAAGGCCTCTGTATAGTCTTTAAGGGCGGTCTTGCCTCTTTCATTCATAACCATCCTATGCCTTAAGTATATGCCTCCAGAAAAATTTGATGTTTCCATCCGAGTATTCCCTGCCTTTCGGGTTTAACAGGTTTACGGCGAGCTTTGCAAAACTCTTGCTGGCCATGGAATCAGGATATGCTTCCAACACAGCCTTTTGGCGGCAGATGGCCATCGGAACCACATCATCTTTTGGTATGAATCCAAGATAATCAATGGCAATCGTCCCTAGAAAGCGGTCGATCGCTGATGTCAGCTTGGCAAAGACCCTGCGCGCATCTTCGCTGTCTTTGGCGAGATTTATCAATATGGAAAATGAATTCACCTTGTATTTATTGGCCATGACCTTTATAAGCGCATAAGCGTCTGTTATAGACGTAGGTTCAGGTGTCACAACTACAACCCTCTGCTGGGCCGCAATGTTAAAGTACATTACATTTTCGGAAATTCCAGCCGCGTTGTCAATCAACATTATATCAATATCTTTTTCGAGTTCCTCCATCTCGTTCAAAAGGAATAATTTTTCGCCTTCGCCAAGATTTATGAGCTCTGTCGTGCCAGACCCCGCCGGCAATACAAGAATGCCCCCAGGCCCCCTAATGAGCACATCCCTGAGGCCGGCCTCGCCGGAGAAGACGTTGCTCATCGTATAATTCGGCGTAAGCCCCAGGATTACATCTATATTGGCCAGTCCCAGGTCTGCATCAAGGATCATGACCCTATACCCCAATTTCCTCAATGCCAATGCTACATTGACAACCGTGTTGGTCTTGCCTACTCCTCCCTTGCCGCTGCTGAATGACAGTACGCGGGGGATTCCGGCAGTTTTGTTATTTAATAGCCTTGCGTCATGATTGCGGATATTTTTATCTGAGGCCTCTTCGGTCTTTTTTTGTGTCAAGGGCTGTTCCATATAATATCCTTAAGTCAATAAAGTGCTCCGCCGGACTTTATATCCATGACCGGCCTGTTATTTTTACCGTGAATATGATCGGAGCCGGATGATCCGCCGGAAGGAAGCAGGAGGGCCATGAGTTCTTTCTTTGTCGCCTCTTTCATGTCCTCCGGCACCTTCTGGCCGTTTGTTATATAGGAGATTGGCAATTGATTCCATATGATAGGGGCGTAGAGAGGGCCATATGAGGCCGTTTCGTCTATTTTTGATATGATCCATCCGGCAAGGCGGAATTTGGAGTAGAATTTTATCTGAGCCATTATGTCTTCGGTTTTGGAAGTGGCACACAATACGGCATACCCAAGCAATGCTGGTTGCGATGAAAAGAGGGCTGACAGCTCTTCCTCGTGTCTTGGATCCCGTAAATTCCTGCCGGTGGTATCGACCAATATAAAGTCTGTGGATTTGTACCGCTCAAAAAGCCTTTGCAGCTCCTGTTGGTCCCTGACCGCCTCAAAGCGGATATCCATAAGCCTTGCATATCTTGAGAGTTGTTCGGCGGCGCCGAGCCTGTAGGTATCGGCTGAGACGACGACCCCATCCATACCGTTTTTGAGCTTGAGCTTTGCCGCAAGCTTGGCTATCGTGGTCGTCTTCCCTACGCCGGTCGGGCCTATCATGGCTAGGCGAAGCCCTGGGCCGATGCCTTCGGCCCTGTCTCCCACCCTTATATTTTGCGATACTAGAGCGTGGATCCATTTGAAGACAAGGTCGCGGGTGATTTCGCCATCAGGGCTGATGCCCTGCATGAAACGCACCGCAAGGCCATTTTGCAGCCTTGGTTCGATGCCAAGCCAGGTGAGCACGTCTTGTATTACAAGAAGCGGTGATGAGTGGATGAACCCGCCTCCACGCAATGCCGCCGCTGTCTCCCGTTCCTCTTCTTTTTGACAGCGCACGGTTTCTTTTTGTGATGTGTGGTCAATGGCAGCCACAACCTCTACGATATTTTGTATGACGCCGGTGGCCTCATCACGCCTTCGCCTCCTGTTTGTGTGCATTATTACGGCGTCTTCGCCGAATTCGGCCCTGACCATCTCAAGTGCGTCATTTATGCTCAGCGCCTCAAATCTTCTGATGTTCATATATTGCCGGTCACCTTATGGCTGCAATTGATTCAAGTTTTACGCTGCCCTGGACCTCTGTATGTGAGATCACGGCAACATTCGGCGCAAACCTGTCGATCAGTTTCTTGAGATGTCTTCTTACATGAGGGCTTGTGAGGATTACCGCTTGAAATCCCTTTCCCACCGCATCTTCAATGCCAGCCTTTGCAGAGGTTATTATACGCTGCGCCGATGCTGCATCCAGGGCTATAAAGCTGCCGTGCTCGGTCTGTTGTATACCTTTTTTGATCTGATCTTCCATGGAAAGGTCTGTTGTAATTACCGGTAATGTCCCGTCGGCCCTTATAAAAGGTTTTATGATGATCTTTCCCAGTTTTTGTCTGACGTATTCTGTGAGTATTTCGGGATCCTTTGTAAAAGGCCCATAGTCGGCGAGGGCCTCTGTTATTGTAAGAAGGTCCCTTATGGACACCTTTTCCCTCACCAGATTTTGTAGCACTTTCTGCACCACCCCAAGCGGGCAGGCGTTGTTGGCCTCTTCAACGGCCTTCGGGTATGTCTTGGCGAGCGTGTCAAGAAGTTTCTGAACTTCCTGGCGTCCAAGGAGCTCGTCGGCGTTTTGACGTATTATCTCTGCTATATGCGTTGCCACTACGGCGGACAGATCAACCACGGTATAGCCGGATATCTGGGCCTCATCTCTTTCTGACTCAGGTATCCACAGGGACGGAAGGCCAAAGGCCGGCTCGGTTGTGGGTATGCCCCTGATCTGCCTCTTGGCGTCACCAGGGTTCATTGCAAGCAGATGGCCCATCATCAACTCGCCTTTTGCGGCCTCCACCCCCTTGATCAAAATAGAGTATTCATTCGGTCCTAGTTGAAGATTGTCCCTGACATGGAGGGGCGGGACTATCAGCCCCATTTCCTGTGCAAACTGGCGTCTGATCGATTTTATTCGTTCAAGAAGGTCGCCGCCTTGTTCTTCGTCGACCAGAGGTATAATGCCGTATCCAACCTCAAGGGCAAGTACGTCAACGGCCAGAAGGCGTTCCATTTCCTCGGCCGTGCCTGGTTCAGGCATCTTTGCCTTCTCAGCCGGCGCCTCATGTCTTGTTTCGGCGGTCGTCTTAAGCTTGCCTTTTTCCTTATATGCCAGAAAGGCGAGCGCGCCCAGACCTACGGAAAAAGTGGTAAATGGGATGGCTGGAAGGCCCGGGACCATGCCGAAGAAGAAAACCATGCCGGATGTTATGGCCAAGGCCTCGGGTTGCACTGCGAACTGTCTTATAAATTCCCTGCCCATGCCGGCGTCCGAGGCCGCACGGCTTACCAGGATGCCTGCCGCCGTAGATATTATGAGGGCTGGGATCTGAGACACCAGACCATCGCCGATCGTGAGCAGGGTATAGCTCCTCGCAGCCTCGGCCACTGGCAAGCCCTGTTGGAGGACCCCTATGACGAAGCCGCCTATGATGTTTATGGACATGATGATAAGTCCGGCGATAGCCTCTCCGCGTACGAATTTGCTGGCGCCGTCCATGGCCCCGTAAAATTCCGCCTCCTTCGCCACATCCTTTCTCCGTGCCCTTGCCTCCTTTTCATTGATGAGCCCGGCATTTAGATCGGCGTCAATCGCCATCTGCTTTCCAGGCATGGCATCCAGTGTGAATCTTGCCGCCACCTCTGCGATACGGCCTGCGCCTTTTGTAATGACCACAAAATTTATGATCACCAAGATAGAAAAGACTATTGCGCCCACAACAAAGTTGCCGCCGACCGCAAATTGACCGAAGCCCATGATGATTCTGCCGGCCGCGTCTATTCCTTCATGGCCATGTATGAGTATGAGTCTGGTGGTGGCTATATTGAGCGACAGGCGGAAAAGGGTTGTTAGAAGAAGGAGTGACGGGAATATGGGGAAGTCTAGCGGTCTTACGATGTAAAGGGAGAGAAGGAGCACCAGGAGCGAGATGGTCATGTTGAAGGCGAGGAGCATGTCCATAGCCATGGCAGGGATAGGCATGACCATGATAAGAAGTATGGCCAGCACCCCGCCGGCCGCCATTATGTTGCTTCCGTCAAGCTGGACGTTTGTCCAGACGTTTCCTAATGCGCCTTCCGCCATTTATTTTTTAGCTCCTAATGGGTGCGTTCTTATTTTTCATGCGGTATACGTAGGCCAAGACCTCCGCGACCGCCTGGTACAGCCCCTCTGGTATTGTCATGCCGATTTCTACCAGTTTGAAAAGACTTTGGGCAAGAGGCTTGTTTTCAATCGTCGGCACCCTGTTTTCTTTTGCGATTTCTTTTATCTTTTCAGCCACAAATCCCGACCCCTTGGCCACTACCTGCGGGGCCTCCATCTTGCCCGAATCATATTTGAGGGCTATGGCAAGGTGTGTAGGGTTTGTGATTACAACATCCGCCTCCGGTACCGCGGCCATCATCCTGCGCCTGGCGATTTCCCTTTGGATGCTTCGTATCTTTGCCCTGACCTGGGGATCCCCTTCGGTCTGTTTGTATTCTTCCTTTACCTCCTGTTTTGTCATGCGCAGATTCTTTTCAAACTCCCACTTCTGGAAAAGTAAATCCAATACGGCGAGCATCGCAATAAAAAGACAGGTCTTCCAGAATATGGAATAACTTACATTGGCCATATACAAAAATATCTGTGCAGGGGTCTGGTCCAAGAGGGGCAGGAGGTTGTTCATTTCGCCCTTTATGACTTCAAAGGCTATAAAGCCAACCGCAATGATCTTGAAGATTGATTTAACTAGTTCTGCAAAGGCCTGGGCTGAAAATAGCCTTTTGAAGCCTTCGAAAGGGCTTATTTTTGAAAAATTCGGCTTAATGGCGGAAAGGGACATCAAGGGGCCGATCTGAAGATAATTGGCCAAAAAGGCTATGAGAACGAGGACCATGAACAATGGCCCGACAGCCATCGCAAAGTGCTTGACCGCAACGGTGCATACAGACTCGATATTGTTTCTCGATATCCTTATGCTGGCCGCGTTGCTAAGATAGTACCTCAACATTGTTGTAGATTGTATATAAAATAAGGCACCTCCCCAGAAAAATGTCAGCAGGCCTGATGCCAGGACGGCCACAGAGGCAAGTTCCCTGCTTTTTGCGACCTGTCCCTTTTTTCTGGCCTCTTCCCTGCGTTTGGGTGTGGCCTGTTCTGTTCGTTCCTGGAATGACTCTTCAGCCATATATATGCCCCGTTAGCCTTGCTTCCCTGCCATTATGCCGATTGTAACGGGCATAATTTTTATTCCTTCCTCGAGCGACCTTGCGAAGATAGGCCAAAATATCTGCAGCGTAAAACCGAGGAATATAAGCCCGAGGGCTATGTTGATGCCGAAACTCAGCATGAGCATGTTTATCTGCGGGACGGTCTTGGCGAGTATGCCAAGCGCCACCTGCGCGAATAGCAGGATGGCCATGACAGGCGCCATCATTTTGACGGAAAGGACAAACATCTCACCCGTTATCTTCAGGATAATGGCGGCCAGCGGTTCCCTGAGATTCAGGCCGCCCGGCGGCAGGATGGCGAAGCTTTCATATATGGCCCTTATTACAAGATGGTGGGCGTCTGAAACTAAAAACAGGACAAGGGCCAATAGATAAATAAACTCCGTTATTACTATGGATTGTGCCGCCGACTGCGGGTCCATTATGCTGGCAACGGATAGACCCATCTGAAAACCAGCCATCTGTGTGGCCATCTGAAGCCCTGCGAAGATAATGCGCAAGATAAGCGACAGGCTCATGCCGGTGAAGACCTCGGCGATCACGAGCAGGAAGAAACCAAGTAATGAATCAGGCATGCTTTTTGGTGAGAATGGCGCTATGGGGGCCAGCATGAGAGATATTATAAGGGCCATGGCCGCCTTGATTTGCACCGGTATGGTGGCGCTGCTGAAGACAGGCATGAAAAAGAGCATGGTGCTTATGCGGATAAGGATCAAGATGAAGACCTTGTAGTGAACAATTAGTGAATAAAGAAGGTCGCTTTCCATATTCAGCGGATGTAATTGGGTATTTCCGTGATAATGTGCCGCGTGAAGTCCAGGAGCTTGTTCATGAGCCATGGAAGCGAGACAAGCGCCACGAGAAATGTCGCTATTATCTTTGGAACAAACGAAAGCGTCATCTCCTGGATTTGGGTCACGGCCTGGAATATGCTTACAATAAGACCGACTACCAGCCCGACCCCAAGTATCGGCAGGCTTAGAATCAGGGTGAGTTCTATAGTCTGTCTTGCCAGGCTTATAACGAGTTCCTGTGTCATGGCCGCCTTGACCTCTAGAAAAAACTCTTTACGAGAGAGCCGATAAGCAGATTCCATCCGTCGACGAGCACGAACAAAAGCAGCTTAAACGGCAGCGAGATAAGCACTGGTGGAAGCATCATCATGCCCATTGAAAGAAGCACACTGGAGACCACCATGTCTATGATTAAGAATGGCAGAAACAACACGAAACCTATCTCAAAGGCCGTCTTGAGTTCGCTTATCATAAATGCAGGGATTAGAACAAGCGTTGGAATGGCATCCTTGTCTTTCGGATTTTCTATCTTCGCAAGCCTGGTGAATAGCGCAAGATCAGACTCCCTCGTTTGCTTGAACATGAATTCCCTAACGGGGATTTGGACCCTTTTCGCCGCTTCGTCAAATGATATCTGTTGGTCCAGATATGGTTTTATCGCTGTGGAATTGGCCTGCGACCACACTGGCTGCATTATGAAGAATGTAAGAAAAAGGGCTAGGCCGAGAAGAATTTGATTGGGAGGTGTCTGCTGGGTGCCCAAGGCCTGACGCAGAAAACCGAATACGATTACAAGCCTTGTAAATGACGTGGTCATTAGAAGTATGGAAGGGGCGATGGACAGCACTGTGAGAAGCGCTATGATCTCAAGGGCCGTAGCTACTTTTGTGGGGTTTTCGGCACCCTCCAGGCCCAATTTAAGTGATGGAACGGTTACGGCCCATGATTGGCATGGGGCGATTATGAATGCCAGCAGCATGGCCGCTATGATAACTATGCCGCATGAAACCGGACCGCAAAGAGGTATTTTTCTATGGCCGTTGTTATAGCTGCTGTATGGAGTTGCCATCTGTCAATTTATCCTCAAGAACTGTTTTAAAACGGTCCGCCTCTAGTTCACCCAAGAGAGCCATGGCGTTTTCCGATGCGCCTATAATCAGTGTTTGATCCCCTATTCTCACGATGCAGATATATTTTTTCGGAAGTATCATCTTTGTGGTTATGATTTCGATCAGATTTTTTCCGCTGCCATGAATTTTTTTTGTCCATACGCGGAGGGCGTACTGAACGCATATTAGAAGCCCAAGGATGACGGCCAGCGCACCAAGCATTCTTATTATCAAACCGGCTGTTTCCATGTGTTTGTTAAGACCTCTGCCCCAGATTAATATTTTTGCGATCCCAATTTCTTTACCCGGTCAGCCGGATTCAAGATTTCGTTGAGTTTTATCCCGAATTTTTCGTTTACCACCACCACATCACCCTTGGCCATAAGTCTTTGGTTTACATATATGTCGGCAGGCTCTCCGGCCAGTTTGTCCAAGGTTATTATGGAGCCTTGTCCCAGTTGCAGGAGGTCGCGTATCTGCATCCTTGTCCGTCCAAGCTCAACTGATATTTCAAGCGGAATTTCAAGAATAAAATCTAGGTCAGGCTTATTTATTCCGCCGGGCTGTTCGCTCGGCCGCGGGGAAAATTCATCAAACTTGGGCCGTTGAGCGTTTTTGTCCTGCGAATCAGCGGGCCTTTCCGGCTTTGACGCAGTGCCGTCTTTTACGGCCTTGGCAGCAGCAGCGTCTCCACCTGCAGCCGCCTCCTCGAAGGCAGCGGACCAGTTGAGGTCACCCGCGCCTTCCTGCGTCTTGGTCGTCTCGAGGCCTGCGCTTTCGGCCTTTTTTGTTTCTTCCTGTATAGTTTCGGCCTTGGGCCCTTGCGCGCCTTCATGCCCCTGGGCCAACAATTTGTCTAGTTCTTCTTGGCTTAACATTTTGTGCTCCGCACGATATCGTTAATAGTCTTTTTTGGTTGCCTGTCTTTCCATGGCCTGTCACGCGGCAGGCTTGTTCATGCCCTCAATCCGTACCGCCCTTTGCCCCCGGCAGACCCCGGGACGCCCCGCGAATTTCGTCCTGTCCTGTAATATTACGTTTACGAGGCCGTCTACGTCGGTATCGAGCTGTATGACATCTCCAACGGCCAGGCCCATAAACTCCGTCCCTGTCAGCCTGGCGCTTCCGAGCGGAACGGTTACATCCACTTCGGCCCTGTAGAGATTCTGTATAAGGAGTTTCCGCCAGTCCGGGTCATCCTCCTCTTCTCCTTGAAAGGTGCTCTGGAGTTTTGATTTTATAGGCTGCAACATGTTTAATGGCAGGCAAAGCGTGATGCCGGCGGTGATATCTTCCATGTCTATCTGGAATTTAGATATGATAACCGCATCATCGTTTTGGGCTATTTTGGCAAATTGGGGGTTTATTTCACTCCTGATATATTGGATTTTTATTGGATGAATATTGCGCCATGCCTTTTCGAGATCGCTTAAGATGGAGTTCACTATCCTGCGGATCAGACGCTGTTCTATAGATGTGAACTCCCTGCCCTCCACCCTGGTCTGTCCTATCTTTGTTGACCCGAGGAATATCTCGACTATGGCAAAAACCAGTTTCGGGTCCAGCACCAACATCGCGTGGCCCCTGAGCGGATCAAGTTTTATGATATGGAGAT
>JAJYLJ010000118.1 GCA_021787835.1 Deltaproteobacteria bacterium
GCCATAGAGGCTTGTGTTAGGCGCACGGGCGTTTTTAGACCTGATGAGATATCGGTCGCCATGGAACTGGTGAACGACCGCCTTGAGCGCGGCGAAAAAAGCGACTATCTTTTTATCATCGCCGAGGCTGACGATGCCGGAACCGGCATGCCGGAGCTTGCCGGCTTCAGTTGCTATGGGCGCATCCCTTGCACGGTCTCTGGTTTTGATCTTTACTGGATAGCGGTCGAGCCCAGGCTCCAGGGCAGGGGGATAGGGCGGGCCATCCTCGATCTTACTGAATCGCTGATAGCCAAGGCGGGCGGCCGGAGGCTCTACGCCGAGACGTCATCGCAGGAATCCTATGCTCCAACACGTTCGTTTTATGAAAAAAACGGCTTTAAACGCCTTGCACTCATAGAGGACTTTTACGCCCCTGGCGACGGAAAGGTCATATACGGCAAAGAGATCGCAAAAAAAACAAACCTGAAGGTATTGCATAGACCGGCCCTGGTTATCCGGCTCCAGTAAAACTCCTGGCTCACACCCGCTCATTTATAGAATATGGCGGGATCTTGCAGCGTTTTTTAGATCATGGCTTATCTGCTTATTCAGCAAGGACCGTTTTTTCTTTAAGATAACGGGCCGCAGCCGGAACAAATCCGGCCTTGGAATTAAATAAAATTAGCATGGATATTGCATAACATACCCATAATAATCAACCCAAGAAAAGACCCTCTCATAATCGGAGGCATGGCGATGAGGATCAAAAATTCTTACATGGAGACGCTCAATAAGGCAATCCAAGTGTCACAAAACAAACCATCGGCGTCAAACGGCAAGACAAAAAATAGTACTTTTTTTGACGCCCTTACGGACAAAACAAGGGTAAACAGCGCGTCTTTAAATAGCGCTGGCGGATTAAAGGAAGATCCCAGGTTTGCACAAGCATCCGCCCGGACGGCGCAGGCAGGCCTCTCAAGGACCTTGGCCGCCCTTGAACAGGAACGTTTTCTGGCCTTTCTCCTCCTAAAACTTGGCCAGGCGCCGGCGGGTTCAGGGACGGCGGCCAGCTTAGCCACACTAGGCATTATACCCAGGATGCTCCCGTTTGCAAAACCTGCTTTCTTTAATGGCTCTCAAGGAAATGCAGGGGAAGAAGACAAAGGAAGTCTTTCCGCCAGATTTGAATCCAGCTATGCAGGGCCGGGCACAATCGGCTATGATGAAATGGGCGGGACTTCTTACGGCACCTATCAGATATCATCCAAACAGGGGACATTCAGCCGGTTTGTCTCGTTTCTGGAGAAATACGCCCCTAGCTATGCGGCAAGGCTCGAGGCTGCGGGAGAGGCCGACACGGGAAGCCGGCAAGGCCGTGTCCCGCAGGAATGGCAGAGGATCGCAGCAGAGAATCCATCCGGCTTTGCGGAGCTGCAACAAAAATTCATAAATGATACCCACTACATGCCGGCGCTTCAAAAGATAGCCCAGGATACCGGACTCGACCTTAACGGCAGATCAAACGCGCTTAAAGAAGTGCTCTGGAGCACCTCGGTCCAGCATGGGCCTGACGGTGCGGCGCGGATATTCAAGAAGGCCATCGAAGGCCTCAAGGCCAGGGGCAATGTCTCTGATGAGGCCATTATAAACACCGTCTATGACATAAGAGGGCGTCAGTTCAATTCATCCGCGGCACAGGTGCAGCAGGCTGTAAACAGACGGTTTTCAGAGGAAAGGGTCGCGGCGCTCAATATCCTGAAGGACGGCGTCAGCGCATAGGATTTAACAAGAGAAAGATGCCTCACTTATATTGGCACAGGGGGAGAAGTCACAGCCGGCAGTACTTGATTTTACAAAAATGCGCCATTCTATTGGCGCAATAATTGCATATTGCGCCAATAGGGTAATGTGAAATACGCCACAGGAACAACCTGCAGATATTGGGAGCTAAAGTTTGTGCCGAAAAAAATAACTACAGAGATAGATAACCGCATCCTTGAGGAAATAGAACGTCACGCAGACGGGATTGGCATGGATGCCCTTCACGCCTGCGTTGAAGACGCCATCAGCCGGCGGAGCCTGCAACGTCGGCTTGCCCAATTCGTCGCGGAAGGCAGGCTCAGCAGGGAGGGAAAGCAACGGGGGGTGCGTTACCGGACAGCGCCGGAAATTGAAAATGTCAAGGCCGGCACCTCGGCTTTTTGGACGGAAGCTGGCGGAGATGGGTATATCCCAATTTCAACCGAGGGGAAAGAGATCAGGGAACACATCCGTCTACCCCGACAACTGAGAACCCCCATTGGCTACAATCAGGGCTTCCTGGAAGCGTACTATCCTAACGAGACCTCATATCTGCCAGAGGAACTAAGGAAGCAGCTTCACATCCTTGGCACCCCTGCCGACGGCGCATTTCCAGCAGGCACCTTTGCCCGCAATATCATGAACCGGCTGCTGACCGACCTGTCGTGGGCCTCTTCACGACTGGAAGGAAACACCTACAGCCGGCTCGACACCGAACACCTGATCGAGTTCGGCCAGGCTGCAGAAGGAAAGGACGCCCTGGAAACTCAGATGATCCTTAACCACAAGGCGGCAATAGAACTGCTGGTCAACGAAAGCGACCTTGTTGACTTCACCCCCTACACCATTTTCAGTCTGCATGCGCTGCTCTCCGATGGTCTTTTAGCGGACCGGCGCGCCTGTGGCCGGATTCGTAACCGGCCGGTAGAGATTGGGGGAAGTGTCTACATGCCGATAGCCATGCCGCAACGGCTTGACGAACTATTCAGGATTATCCTCTCCATGGCCCAGGAGATACGCGACCCCTTTGAACAATCTTTTTTCGTGATGGTACATCTTCCCTACCTGCAACCGTTCGAGGACGTGAACAAGCGTGTCTCCCGGCTTGCCGCCAATATTCCTCTGATTCGGCACAATCTCTGCCCGCTTTCCTTTATCGACGTACCGGAACGTGTCTATATCGATGCCATGTTGGGGGTATATGAACTGAATCGGATCGAACTGCTGCGCGATCTCTTCGCCTGGGCCTATGAACGTTCCTGTCAGCAGTATCTGGCTGTACGCCGCGAACTGGTGCCGCCAGACACCTTCCGCTTACGCTACCGCCAGACACTTACCGAGGCGGTCAAGACGATCATTCTTGAACGGCAAACGCCTGACAAAGAAGCAGTCATGGCCGTTATCGCTTCGAAAGTGCCGACAGGGGATCAGGAAAAATTCGTGAAACTTGTCCTGGAAGAGTTCGCTAGCTTGCACGAAGGGAATGTAATACGGTTTGGCATTCGTCCCCCGGAATTTTCAGCATGGCAAAAGGAGATCAAGGGGAAAGGCTAAAGTCAATGCCTTCAATTGAGATACCCCTTCTCAGGGTTTAGCTGAACCTCTTTTGGAGGATCCATGCTGCAAGCAGAAGATATGCCCTGATCAGTTGACGCTCCATGCAGACCGTGGCAGCAGCATGAGATCAAAATTGGTATCGGAGCTTCTCTGTGATCTCAAGGCGGCAAGGACGCACAGCAGGGCGCAGGGTGATCTGAAATGTCTACCAAAACCAGTACACCTCAGATAGCCACCCGCACAAGTGATTTGTTATGCCCCTATTATTTCATTCAGTCCTTCAATGACTTGATCTAATTCCTCAGGAGACGCTTTGGCAATTAATTTTCCAATCCTCTCTGTAGCAAGTGTCCGAATCTGACTTATTTTAATCCAAGAAAGTTTTGACAACTCCGCAGTTTTCAATTCAAGAGTGAGCGGGAATCCTGCGCGTTGAGGTTGACTGGTAATAGCCACAGCAATGACAGTTCCAGAACGTTCATTAAAAATATCATGGCTTAAAATCAAAACAGGCCGTAAACCAGCCTGTTCATGGCCCCTGACAGGGTTTAGATCAGCCCATCTAATATCTCCCCTCAATATTCGGGCCATTGGCTTAAATCCTCAGTTAACCCTTCCTCCGCCATTGCTTTTTCAAAGGTTATATCAAGTTTTGTACATTCTTTAGCTAAACGAGTGCGTTTAAGACGTTTCAATTTCTCTTCTACCGCTTCCTGTATTGCTTGGCTGCGATTTTGAAAAATATGTTTATTAATTAATCCATCTATGTCTTCTATAAATTGTTTGTCTAATGTAATAGCAATTTTTGTTTTACTCATGATTCACCTCTGGTATTACTTTATATCATACCATGAGCCTTGTCAATATTTCTATGGCATAACGCTTTTCGTCAGTGGCGTCGGCACCCGAACTTGCAAGTCAAAAAGCCTGACCTTACCGCCATCCGCTGAACGAGATTGTTAGCGAAAATTATTTGCAATATATTCTATGGGGAGAATTAAGCATGCGCCAGGGCATGTATGCCAGCAAGACGCTTACCGATACTCGCCTTTGCGAGTTTTAAATCGTAAGACGCCTGAAGATTGAGCCAGTATTGCGGTGTCTGATTAAAGGCACGACCGAACAACAATGCCAGTTCCGCCGTCACAGGACGACCGCCTTTGACAACATGAGAAATCCGCATCGGCGATACCCCGATAGTGCGTGCGAACTCAGCCTGAGATATACCCATCTCCCCCAGGATTTCTGCCAGGAATTCTCCCGGATGAATTGCAGACAGACCATTTTTAACCATAGTTGTCTCTCCTTTAGTGATAATCAACGATTTCAACGTCAAAAGCGTCACCATTTTCAAAGCGGAAACATATACGCCACTGGTCGTTAATGCGAATACTCCATTGACCGGCGCGGTCATGAGCCAATACTTCCAGTCTGTTGGAAGGCGGGTTTCGTAAATCGTCGAGATGCACGGCGCCATCCAACTGTGTCAAACGCATCGCTGCACGCTTCAGTATGTAGCGGCGCGATTTTCCGGTGGTAAAGAAGTGTTCCGTTTCAGAAGAAACAAATGACTGAATCATTGAGAAATATAAACAAAATGTTTATCAATGTCAAACGGCGAAGCCTCAACGAAGTACGGGCTGAAATCAGGCTGGGTGGAAAGCGGTAAAATGCCTGCTTTTCTTTCTCTCCAATACCTCCGGATCAGGCGTTGACAGCCCCGCCGTATTT
>JAJYLJ010000018.1 GCA_021787835.1 Deltaproteobacteria bacterium
TTCAATAAAGAAATCCACCATCCAGGACCTGATAGCCAATGTAACCAATACCTTCAACAAGCTCTTGCAGCTCAAGGAGCTGCGGAAGGCCTATGACCACTCTGTAGATGCCCTTGAAAAACAGGATAAAGACACCAAGTTCCTTTTAAAGACAGGCCGGGTGCCGAATGTGGAGCTCTTGAGAGTCGAGGTCCAGCTTGCCTCGGAAAGACAGAATCTTATAAGGACGGAAGAGGCCATAAACCGCGCCAGAGACGCCCTTGCCTTCCTCTTGGGCGTCGATGCAGACAGGATAAAAGATGTAGAGGGTGACCTTAGGAAGAAAGAGACGGTCAAGACCGAGAATATCGACGGGTTGATAAAGGCCCGTCCTGATGTGGTCGCCGCCGCAAAAAAGGCCGAGGCGGAAAAGGCCCGCGTGGATGTCGCGTCGGGTAAGAGGTATCCGTCCCTGGATATGGTGAGCGATTACGGCGATAGGGCCGGGGTGGGTTTCAACGGGCGTGAAGAGGTATGGGAGGCAGAGGTCGTGGCCTCAATAAACATCTTCGATGCGGGTATTATTTCGTCGGAGATCGCCAGGGCCGAGGCTGTATATCAAAAGGCCAGGGAGTCGTTGAGGCTTGCCGGGCTCAATGCCAGGCGTGAGGTCAGCGACGCGCTTTCTTTCTTGAGAGAAGCGGAAGGCAGGTTGACCCTGGCCGAGAAGGCGCTTTCACAGTCAAAGGAGAGCTTCAGGATCGAGAGCCTAAAGTACAAGACAGGCGCAGGCACGATAACCGATGTGCTCCTTTCTGAGTCGGCCATGAGCCTTGCGCAGGCCAATTATTACCAGGCGCTGTACGATTACAGTGCAGCCGTTACTGAATTCAAGAGGGCCACAGGGACTATAGGAGAAGGGATATGAAAAAAATTATAATGATTTTAGTGGCTATAGCCTTGGTTGCCGGGGCTGCCATCGCCATAAAGAAAAAGAAAGAGCAGATAGCCAGGACGCCGGCCGTGGCCTCCTATCCGCTGCCGGTCGAGGCTGCTGAGGTGCGGGAAGGCGGCATGGACATATCATCCCATTACATCGGCACGGTGGCGCCCTTTGTCTATGCCGACATGTCCCCGAGGATCACGGGTCAGATCCTGAGCATGGATGTGAGGGAGGGCGATCGTGTCCATAAGGGTCAGATTCTTGCCATGATAGATGACAGGGAGTTAAAGGAAAGGGAGCTGGCGCAGGCTGCGGCCGTGGCATCCGCCGAGGCGGAGCTTGCTGGGGTGAGAAGCGTCTTCGAGACCCAGCAGGCTATTTTTGAAAGGGATGAGGCGCTAAGCAAGGAAGGGGCCATATCCATGGAGGCCTTTCAGCGCTCAAGGGCCCAGAGGGACTCTGTCCAGGCCCAGGTAAGAGACCTTGAGAACAAGATAGCCGCGCTGAAAAATATCCATAAGGCCACAGCGGTCGAGCTGTCATATACAAGGCTCTATTCCCCAATCGACGGCGTCGTGGCGAAGAGGCTTCAGGAGCCAGGGGACCTTGCCCTGCCAGGCAAGCCCATTGTGAAGGTCGAAGGCGTATCCGAGTTCAAGATATTGATCAACATTCCAGAGACAGAGATGCCACTTATGAAAAAAGGCGGCAAGGTGGCGCTCATGAATGGAAAAGACAGGGTCGATACCGCCATCACCCGGGTATATCCGGCGGTCGGTGTGGGCACCTTGGGTACCATAGAGATAGACCTTCAGAGGCGGCCGTTTAACATTCCCTCAGGCGGTACGGTCGGGGTGGATGTGATGACCGGCAGGATCGACAAGGCCGCGGTCGTCCCGTTGAACGCCCTGCTCGAAGATAAGGCCGGGAGCTTTGTCTATAAGATCGACGGCAGAAAGATAGAGATATTGAAGGTCCAGGTCCTTGGGAAAGACAGTGGATATGCCGCTTTGAGCGGGGATCTGAGGGCAGGGGATATCGTCGCTACAGGCGATGAAGGAAAGCTTATGCGGCTGTCGGACGGCATGGAGGTGATCCCGATCCTGCGGCATAGGCAGGTGCCGGCAAGATGAAATTTACGGAAAATTACCTTAAAAGACCGCACCTCATAACGTCCATCGTATTCCTTTTCGCCGCGATCGGACTGATCGGGTTCAGGCACATGCCTATCAACCTCTTCCCTGACAGCGATTACCCCCAGATAGCCGTTGTCGTCTTCTACCCTGGTGCATCCGCGGCGGACGTCGAGGATCAGGTGACAAGGCTTATAGAAAAGGAGCTCAACACCATCGACCAGGTGCGCAAGGTGTCTTCATCCACCAAGGACGAGATGACCGCCGTCACCGCCGAGTTTGAATACACAAAGGGCCTGGACGCTGCGGCCACCGATGTGGCCAACGGTCTTAAAAAGATCGAAGGGCAGCTTCCACCCGACATAAAGCCGCCGCAGATATTCAAGATAAGCAAGGCGACCCAGCCTGACCTCATACTAGCCTTGAGCCCCAAGGCTGGGTCCCCTTATGACCTTGCAAAGATAAGGCAGCTCGCTGACAACAACATCAGGGAAGACCTTTTGAGGATACCGGATGTGGCCAACGCCGAGGTCTTTGGCGGTTATAACCCCGAGCTCACCATAGCGGTGAAGCCCGACCGCCTGAACGCCTACGGCATAAGCCTTGACCAGGTGATAGCGGCTGTATCGGCCCAGAACCTCAATATCCCGAACGGCTACATAATCAGGGAAAAAGACCAGTATATCCTCAAGACCCAGGGCGAGCTCGTCAAAAAAGAGGACGCAGGGGCCATTGTGATCGCCCATATCGGCAGCGGAGATGTGCACTTGAGAGATGTTGCCGACATAATCCCCGGGTATCAGGAAAGGCAGTCTCTCTATCACGGTAACGGCAGGCCTGCCATAGGTATCAGCATCCTGCGCTCGCACGAGGGCCACGACATCGACACTATAAATGCGGTGGACAAGGCCCTGCCAGGGCTCAGGGCCAAGTACCCGATGATCAATTTCGAGGTGTCCGACACCCAGAAGGAACTCATCGAAAAGAGCGTTGACAACATGATAGACGCCTTAAGAGACGCTATAATCATGACGGTCGTCGTCATATTCCTCTTTCTGGCGGATATCCGCGGGATGATCATAGCCGCGATCTCCATCCCGTTTACCTATCTTCTGACATTCGCCGTCATGTGGATGCTGGGCATGGAATTCAACCTTGTGACCCTGACCGGCATCATCCTGGCCGTGGGCATGTTACTTGATGACGCCATTGTCGTCATAGAAAACATCGAGCGCAGGTACCACCAGAACAAGGAAGAGATGAAGACCGCAGTCTTCGGCGGAACGGACGAGGTGATGCTCGCCATCTTCTCCGGCACATACGCCACCATCATGGTGCTTATCCCCATCATCTTTATAGGCGGTTTCGTCCAGACCATTTTGAGGCCCCTTTCGGTCACGCTCTGCATCGCCCTTGCGGTTTCATATATCGTATCGGTCACGGTCATCCCGCTCTTTGCGCCGTTTATACTCAAGGCGGAGGCGAAGAAGAACCGGCTCGAGAGGCTTGTCAAGCTCTTTGACACATATTTGATCTCGCCCATCAGGGACTTCTTCGTGGGGATACTAGAGGTGGCGTTGAAACACAGGGCGCTATTTCTCATCGGGGCGCTGGTTGTCCTTGTCTTAAGCATGAGGCAGATGCCGCTTGTGGGCAGGGACCTCATGCCCCCGATGGATACGGGCATCATGAAGATAAACTTCGAGGCGGATTCAAACACCTCGCTTTCTGAGACGGAGAAGATACTTGATCAAATGGAGACCCTGATCAAAAAGACCCCGGGGGTCCTGCGCATATCCACGACCGTGGGCTCCGAGCCAGGGGTCATAAGCTTCGGGAGCGGGAGGATACCGCAGCAGGGCCAGATAACCGTGCACCTTGTGGACAGGTTCCACAGGGACAAGACCCTATGGCAGATAGAAGACAGCCTCAGGGCCAAATTCAGAAGGATACCAGGGCTCAAATATGTCGATGTATTCGACTACGGCGCGACCGCCCTGTCGTCCATCAAATCGACTATTGACATCATGATAAGCGGGCCCGATCCGCGGATCATCGATTCCATCGGGACCGACGTGGTGGAAAGGCTCAAAGACGTCAAAGGGCTCACCAGCATTTCGAGAAGTTGGACCTATGACAAACGGGAGGCGGCCTTCAAAGTCGATATGGAAAAGGCCGCCATCTATGGCATGTCTCCCGTGGCGATCTCCCGGCAGGTAGCGGCTGCCGTAAGGGGCGGTGTTGCATCGGTCTTCAGGGTCCCGGGCCAGGACGGTTATTTCATAAGGGTGCTGTACGCCTCTGATTACAGGGACAACATCCCAATGATAGAGTCCATACTCATCCAGACGCCCAAAGGTGCGGTTCCTGTAAGGGAGCTCGGCTCGCTGACCATGATAAAGACGCAGACTTCCATGACGAGGCAGTACCTCCAGCCCACGCTCGACATCTATGGCTACCGCAGCACAGCCGCGGTATCGCACATCCATGACGACATCGACAGGGCCTTGCGGGGCATGAGGCTGCCAGCCGGTTACACTATCAGTCAGGAGGGCGACCTCAAGCAGATGAAGGAGTCGTTCGGCAGGCTCATCGCGGCGCTTGGCATAGGCCTTGTGCTGCTCTATTTTTCGTTGGTGCCTGCCTTTAAATCATGGGTACACCCGCTCACCATCATGTCAGCCATACCCCTTGCGCTGATCGGCGCTATGTGGTCCATGTTGATAACCGGCAAGCATCAGTGCATGCCCTCGTTCATGGGCATGATACTTCTTGCCGGGATTGTGGTGAAAAATTCCATTCTGCTCATAGACTTCATCGAGGAGGCCAGAAATGAAAGAGGGGAGGGTCTGATGGAGGCCATAGTCGGGAGCGTGCGGATAAGGACAAGGCCCATACTGATGACGGCGGTCGGCACAAGCGTGGGCATGATTCCTATCGCGCTTGAGTGGGCCATCGGGCTCGAGAGGCTCTCGCCCCTTGCAATCGTGGCCATCGGCGGGCTGATGGTATCGACTTTTTTGACCCTTGTATATGTCCCGATACTCTACAGCCTGTTTGACGACCTCAAAAGAAAAAGACTGACGGTGTTTGCGAGGCTTGTGCAAATGGAGCGGACAAAGATCGAGGCTGGCGCATAGTGGAAGAATTGATAAGCATCTTCAAGGCCCTTTCTGACGAGACGAGGCTCAGGATAATAAAGCTCCTTGAGGATGGTGAGCACTGTGTGTGTGATATCGTGGCCGCGCTGGATATGGTTCAGCCCAAGGTCTCGTTTCACCTGGGCGTGCTCAAGGAGGCAGGCCTTATAAAGGACAGGAAAGAGGGCAAATGGATACACTACAGCCTTAGCGACAGGGACATGCTGAGGAGATTTCTTCTCCATGCCGTGATTGAAAATATCCAGGAAGACACCGTTAAAGATGACAATATAAGGCTTAAGGAATTTATGATAAGGAAAAGAAGTAGTTAATTGTGGGGCCAACCAATTAATAATATTTTTAAAAAAATTAAAGGGGTTGCCGTGCCGGTTTTTAAAAAAGCCTGCGACTTATTCAGGTTATCTTTTTTATGACCCTTGCCATTATTGCCTCAGGTTGCACAAAACGAGCCGTGATGATGACATCAACTCACTCGCTTGGGATGGCCAGCATGGATAGGCTTACGGTGCTGGGGTCAACCCGTCCAAGCAGAGACAAGGACGCCCTTTGCAGCACCTATCTAACTAAAATATTTGACTCCACATCGCTTAACAAAGAGCAGCGGCAAAAAATCCGTACATATATATGTGGGGGCAAGGACTCAATCAGCGCCCTCTATGATTTTTGTCACAATCTGCCTGACGACCTGCGCATACAGCTCAAAGACGCCTTTGCACTTTATGGATGATATGACGTCCATTAGTGCAGATTGATTGCATGAACCTTTTAAGGCATGGGAAAAGGCGTTTTTCCTTGTAATAGTTTGATTTCCAGCAAAACAAACACCAAGGAGAGGCGCCATGAAATTAGAGAGCGGCTTATAAATGGGTTGCAGCCAGCATCAAAGCGGTTGTCGAATAGCAAGAGCCTAAACCTTAAACTTAGTTAGCCAGAAGTCATGCAGATTGCAAAAGCTTGTTGCATAAATGACTTGGTGCCGAGCTGGCAGGTCGAAAACCGAGATCGCCTTTTTATCTGTAGGATAAAAAGTCTTTCCTTCTAAAACCTCGCCGCTTTCGGTGACTAGTCTATGCCGGACGATGTAATGCTTTTCGGTCATCACATGATTGGTTTGGACTGTGATCTTGCCCCCGTTGATTGTCACAGCAGGTATATGCGCATCCGCAAGTGCGGCCCATGGACCGGGATCGTCCTTTGTATAGATAAGTCCCTTGGGAAGGATGCTTGACTTGGCAGAGACGGGTGACGCATTGTTTGCCGCCATGCCGACTGCTGTTATCAGGGCCGCTTTTAAAAAATTCCTTCTGGTTGACATGAATCCCCTCCTTTTGTCGTTCTTTTAAGACGTTGCGCCTTTATTTTAGTGTTTGCAAGTTTTTTTAATGTCTTCTAGATTTTTTGGATATGGCCGCAGATTGGGCGAACCGTGGGGCCTTACGGACAACCGGCTGGCCGGTTTTGCAAGCTAAGGCCTTGGCCTGGATTTATCTTTGTGGTCAACGCAGCCGATCAGTTGATTGAAATACGCGGGCGCTTTTGTTTCGACAATCAACTGCCTGCGGCTAAAGGGATGGGAGAAGGAGATTGACATGGCATGAAGCGCCAACCTTGCGCCTGCCTTGTCCTTCTTTCCATACTTTTTGTCGCCCACAACCGGGTGCCCGATACCCGCAAGATGTACGCGTATCTGATTTTTCCTTCCTGTCAGAAGATCGACCTCCAGCAATGCGAAGTCTCCAGTCTGCTTGAGTACTTTATAAGCAGTGACGGATAATTTCCCCTTGGCCGGGTCTGATGTGGAGTACACAAAGTGGGCCTTGTTTTCCGCCAGGTAAGTGGTGATGGCCCCGGAATCCTTGTCAAACCTGCCGTGTGTGACCGCAAGATACTTCTTGCAGGTTTTCTCCCAATGCTCCTGTAGATAGAGTTTCGCCTCCATGCTCTTTGCAAATACGAGCACACCGGATGTCTCTTTGTCCAGCCTGTGGACGATAAACAGGCGCCTCCTGGATTTGGCGTAACCCTTTCGTATATAATCCGTCAATGCGAAATAGGCGGTCCGTGTTTTTTCAGTCTCAGTGCTTACGGTCAATAGGCCGGAGGGTTTGTTCACGACAAGGATGTCCCTGTCTTCGTGAAGGATATCGAGCCCTTTTGGCAGAAATTTTGCGCCCTGGCTTGTCGGCCTGTTCATTGATCTTCAAACGCCTTGACCACGGCAATATACTTCTCGTGGATCATCTTCCTGTCGAATTCCCAAAATTCGTTGAGCATGGCCTGATCTTCTTCTTCGGAGAAATACCGCCTGGCCGCGGGGAAAAATATCTTATCCTCCTTTTCTATGTGTTTCGGATAAAAGGTTATCAATAAACTAAGATTGGATATGATTTCCTTCAAGGCCGGTTTGCCGCTGTTTCGATAACGCTTGTTTGCGTCTGTAAGCGCCTTGGTGATTTTGCGTCCCAATAGGTGTTCTTCTATCAGATCGTTCATCAGTAGCCTGTCTTCTTCAGCCAAGCTCCTTTTCTTGAGGTCTCTAAAGAGGATGTTTTCCTCCTTTCCGTGGTGTGTCCTGTCGGCGTATGTGCGTATAAAGTCGGTTATCGTGTCGATGAATATCGGATCAATCTTTTCTTCTTTTTCAATCTGTGGCAGATTCTGTTTGATTACTGCAATCATTCGTTCGATCAAGCGGTGTTCTATCATTAGCGGAGCGCGCGCCTGCATTTTTAGTCTCCTCTTTTTTATATATTCGAAGTATCCGTAGGTTTTCCAACCGCTTGCAAGGGTGTGTTTTGTTCATGCGCCCCCTTGCCGCTAAAACGAATAAGTCCAGCTTTTGAGTGGTCATCCTCTCTTGCGAGGGTAAGCGCGTAACGGAAAGGCGTCATGGTTCGCTGTCCTTCGCTTTCATAGCTGATCGGCAGCTCTACGATCACGCTCGCCAGTTTTTTACAGACCTTTATGTGCTGGTTCCGGTATGCGCCGAAATTGATGTGATCCATCATTGAAAAATCCCTTCGCAAGGCCTCCCGCAATCCAGCCTGATCGGTTAGGACTTCATCGTCGTTTGTGCCGAACATCAAATAAGGGCGCTTTATTTGTCATAAACTCCATGCAAGCTTCGATATCTTTTTTATATAGGCATATAGAAAATCTTCCACGGTCTTTATGATTTCTTGTTTTTCATTTTCCATATCCACTCCTTTTAAGCTAAGCGGGCGCAATTTAACCTGATGGAGATTTGGTCTTCGCTCATAACTTTTTTGGATTATTTTTCTGATGATGTAATCAAGAGGTTATAATGATGTCCTTTAAAGGTCAAATAGATTTTTTAAGCCCGCCTGAACAGGACAAAATCGTTCATTCCGCTTCCGGCCTCTCCGGCGTAAAATTTTTACGCCTGATGATCAGTATGAAATAACGGTTAGTTTGGTGTTCATATTGGAGTGCGTCCTTATTTTTATTTCCATTGCATATATCATAAAGCCCTTATATATTTTTCAGGCTAGGTGGTTTGAATTTGTCGCAATCTTTTTGGCGGCATCAGCGCGGCAATAAAATTTTGAAGGTTGCTGCAAAAAAGAAAATTGAGGGGCCATATCCGCTTAAATAAGATTAAACGGTGGTTTTATGGGCAAAGAGATAATAAATGTGGGCGTCCTTGGTTTTGGGACCGTGGGAAGCGGTACCGCACAGATACTCATGAACCAGGCGCAGCTTCTTAGGGAAAGAAGCGGTGTTGGGATCAGGCTAAGGCGCATATGCGACAGGAATATAGCAGGGCCAAGGGGCCTTGATGTGCCTGATGGCGTGCTTACGGACGATGTAAATGCGCTGCTTGACGACCCTGAGCTTGATATATTTGTGGAGCTTATAGGCGGTATCGAACCTGCAAGGCAATTTATACTTTCCGCCATAGAAAAAGGCAAACACGTGGTTACGGCCAACAAGGCCCTTCTGGCTACTTGCGGCCACGAGATATTTCAGGCCGCCGAAAGGCGAAAGGTCGGCCTGGGCTTTGAGGCCAGTGTCGGCGGCGGGGTTCCTGTCATCAAGGCCGTCAGGGAGGGGTTGGTCGCCAATAGTCTCCATACGATTATGGGCATCATGAACGGCACCGCCAATTATATATTGAGCCGCATGACAGATGAAGGGCTGGCCTTTGGAGATGTCCTCAAGGAGGCCCAGACCCTTGGTTATGCAGAGGCTGATCCGACTTTTGATATAGAAGGCATAGACACGGCCCACAAACTTGCGATCTTGGCTACCCTTGCCTTTGGAACCAGGGTGGAGATGAGTGACATATATATTGAAGGGATATCCAGCATTTCGCCTGTCGATATAGAGTTTGCGAGCGGATTTGGATACAACATTAAACTGCTGGCCATCGGCAGGCGGATAGACGGTGGACTCGAGCTCAGGATTCACCCCACGATGATACCTAAAAGCCACCTGCTCGCCCAGGTGGGCGGTGCATACAATGCCTTTTATCTGATCGGCGATGCGGCGGGAAAGATCATGTTGTACGGCTTAGGAGCGGGCAAAATGCCTACCGGCAGCGCCGTGGTGGCCGACATCGTTGATATAGCAAGGTCGTTGGCTATGGGCATTGAAAGGCTGACTCTGCCGGCAGGCGTCCCGTTCGGCGCCTTGAGCCTGCTCAAGAAGCGTTCGATGGACCTTATCTCGGGGAGATATTATTTCCGCTTCTCCGCTGTTGACCGGCCGGGCGTGCTGGCCAGAATTGCCGGAGTACTCGGTGAATTCGGCATAAGTATTGCTTCGGTGGTCCAGAAGGGACGCCGCCAGGGGGCCTCTGTCCCGATAGTCATGCTTACTCATGAGGCCCAGGAGACGAGGGTGCGCGATGCCCTTAAAATAATAGATGATACGGATGTGGCGTTAGACAAGACGGTAGTGATACGGATTGAAGACCTTACAGCCATTGAAGACAACGCAGTATAGTGTTTGAGGTGCCGATTGCTATGGATGAACAAAACGAAGGCGTTATGACTCAGGTTCCGGAATGCCAGGGGGATGAGCGCCGCCCGGAGAGAGGCCTTCCGGTTGAGAAGTACGTAATACTTGTCGGGGATGGGATGGGTGATTATCCGATAGATGAATTAGACGGCAAGACCCCCCTTGAGGCTGCCCGTACGCCTGCCATGGACAGGCTTGCAAAATTGGGGGAACTGGGCAGGGTGCAGACCATCCCTAAAAATTTTTCACCTGGCAGCGATGTGGCCAATATGTCGATTATGGGTTACGACCCTGAAAAATATTATACCGGGCGCGGTCCGATGGAGGCCGCCGCAATGGGTATCAGGATGAACCCGGAGGACGTGGCCTTCAGGTGTAACCTTGTAACCTTATCATTTCGCGAGGGCCGCGTGTATATGAAGGACTATAGCGCTGGTCACATAACGACTGAAGAGGCCCGTGAGCTCATCAATGATCTGGCAGGCCTTATCCCGAGCCGTTCCTTTGTCCTCTATCCAGGTGTCAGCTACCGTCATCTGCTTTTATGGAAAGGCGGCCCGGAAGGTATTGCGACCATGCCTCCTCACGACTTCACCGGAAGGGATGTGACAGAGGCCTGGCATGTATATGAGGAAGAGCCTCTGTTGTATGACGTCCTGACAAAGGCTATTACGTTCTTTCACCGGCATCCTGTAAACGAGAAACGCAAGGCCGAAGGCAAGCTGCCTGCAAATTCCCTATGGCCGTGGGGCCAGGGCAGGCGGCCCGCCATCCCGACCCTGGTTGAAAGTTACAATATAAAGGGTGCGGTTGTGGCGGCCGTAGATCTAATAAAGGGCGCTGGCGTATGGGCGGGGATGGATATTATAGATGTGCCTGGCGCGACAGGCTATCTGGATACCAACTATTCCGGAAAGGCCGCTGCCGCGCTTGAGGCCCTTAAGGAAAAAGACCTTGTCTTTTTGCACGTCGAGGCCCCGGACGAGGCTGGCCATATGGGAAATCTGCACGAAAAGATACGGGCCATAGAGCGCTTTGACAAAGAAGTGGTGGGGCCAGTAATAGACGGGCTTAAGGATAGCGGCCATTCCTACAGGGTCATGGTGGTAACCGACCATTACACACCTATAAAATTGAAGACCCATGTCTCTGAACCGGTCCCATATGTTATTTATGACAGCTTGAATCTCAAGGACAATTCCGAGATGTCATTTAACGAAAAGGCGGCTGAGAAGAGCCCTATTTTCATAGCGGAAGGCCATAAGCTTCTGGAGAGATTCATAGGCGTGGACCCTGTGTCGAAGAAAAGGCCGTGACCGGTAGAGGCACGGCGTCTATAGAGTTAAGGCCGCCGGTGCACAGACATCCTTACAGGATCATATATGCCGATACCGATACCGGCGGGGTGGTGTATTACGGCAATTACCTGCGTCTTTTCGAGATGGGGCGCACGGAATTTATGAGGTCCGTGCTTGGCATGCCATATAAAAGGTTCCAGCAAAGTGGCGTCATATTCCCTGTAAGCGAGTCTTATTGCCGCTACAAGGCCCCTGCTGTATACGATGACCTTATAGATATATGCACATCTCTTTTCAAGGTTACAGGCATATCCATCCGGTTTCATTATGAGATCAGGAAAGTGGCGGACAACCGCCTGCTGGCGAGGGGTTATACGGTTCACGCAGCGGTCGATGGCGCTGGCAGGTTGAGCCCGATACCAAGCGACCTTGTCATCGCTTTGTCATCGCTTGGATGTGATGGTTGACATAGCTTGTATAGATATTATTATCAAAGATTGGCTTGTAATGGGGCAACGTAGATTAGGGCGGCCTTTGGGGGTATTTTTAAGGTCTTTCATTATCAGAATCCTTCTTTTGGATATTGGGCGTAAATTTAAAAAAATACGTGGGCGCGCGCACTAATTTCCATATAAGAGAAGATATCATACAGAGCATACTTGATTCAGCCAATATACGGCAGGTTGTCGAGGAGTTTGTCCCCTTAAGAAAAAGAGGACGGAACTGGGTCGGTCTTTGCCCTTTTCATTCAGATAAAGACCCTTCCTTTTCGGTCAATGAAGAAAAGCAGATATTCTATTGCTTCGGCTGCGGCCAAGGGGGGGACGCCATAGGCTTTCTTATGAGGATGCAGGGGTTGAGTTTTATCGAGGCCTTAAAAAAACTCGCCGGTCTTTATGGGATAGATATACCGGAAGCGCCCTTGTCCTATTCCGAGACTAAGCGGAGGAAGGAATCGGAAGGACTTGTCGGCGCGAATGAAGAGGCGTCAAGATTCTATCAAAACAATCTGCTTGGTTCAAAAAGGGCCCTTAACGCCCTGAAATATCTTGAAAAGCGTGGCATCGGCAATGATATAATAACCCGCTTCGGGTTGGGCTATGCCGAAGCTGGCTGGGACAGCCTTCTCAACCATCTTAAATCAAGGCAGGTCATGCCCGAGCTTGCTGAAAAGGCCGGTCTTGTCGTCCAAAGGGATGGCGGGGGCTATTATGACCGTTTCAGAGACAGGATCATATTCCCAATTCACAACAAGGCTGGCGATATAGTAGCCCTTGGCGGGCGCATACTCGGTGACGGTTCTCCGAAATACTTGAATTCGCCTGAGACCAATATATACAAAAAAGGCCATGTCTTGTACGGCCTTCACAAAAATAAAGATGCAATAAGGCAGGCTGGCCGCGGCTATGTAGTGGAAGGGTACATGGACCTTCTTGCCCTTGTCCAGGCTGGCGTGAATAATGTGGTGGCCACGCTTGGAACCGCCCTTACGCAGAACCATATAAAGCTTCTAAAGGGACTTACAAAGGATTGGGTCCTTGTATTTGACGGGGATGAAGCCGGACTCAAGGCGTCGCTTAGGGCGCTTCCCTTGTTTTATCAGGCGGATATGAGGGTAAAGATCATATCACTCCCCGGCGGTGACGACCCTGATACCTTTGTCAGACGCGAGGGCCGGGATGTATGGGGGAGAATGGCGGAAGAGGCCCCTACCGGCATTGATTTCGTGATGACTTACGGGATCAGTACGCATGGGAAAGGCCCGGACGGCAAGGCCAGGCTGATCGAAGAGATAATTTCGATACTTAAACCTATCGCGGATCCTGTAAAAAAATCCTTGCTTACCGGTTATGTGGCACAGAAATTGGCTATAAGAGAAGAGGCCTTGTGGGAGCGTTTGAGGCCTGAGGGATCAAACAGGCCAGATAGTGATACCGTTTCAGGCGCGGGCGCAAATGCAGGCGCCGGCAAGTCCAATGGGGTTGACAGGGGAGGGCTGAGCAAGGCCGAGGCCAAGTTAATTGGTTTTTTTATGGAGCATCATCAATATGTCGGCCAGTTCATGGATGCCGGTCTCGAGCTTTGGATCAAGGAGCCCATCCTTAAAGATCTCTGGATTGCGATCCAGCATCAATATAGCATCAAGGGTGTTTTTAATTTTCAGGAGTTCATTGAAATGCTTGGGGCTGCATCTGAGCTCAAGGCTGCCGCCATCCGGCTTTCCGAGTGCTCACCGCCGTGTGAAGACCCTGACGAGATGGCAAGGGGGCTTAGACGCTATTGTGGAGACCGGAAGATCAAGGCGTTGAGGCGTTTGATGATCGACGAAATCGAAGCTACTAACAAGGAGGAGGAAAAAGAGAGTCTCTTAAAAAAAATGCAACGGCTAGGCTAGGTCTTTCAGGGTTTGGTAATGGTTCGGTTGGCTCTATAAGGAGGAGCGGATGAAAAAAAACGAAACAGCTGATGATATTAGATTGAAAGACAGGCTATTGGATATCGGGCGCGATCTGTCTGATCTATTGATAAAGTCTGAAAAGCCGGTCATGGACGAAGAAGACGGATGCGCTTCGGCGCTTAAAGACGCCGATATGGCCGATGTCAGGACCGAGTATGATGTTGACCCCATCAAGATATATCTCAAGGAAATGAAGGAAAATACGCCTTTTTCCAGGGAAGACGAGGTCGCTGTTTCAAAGGAGATGGAGGAAGGTGAAAGGCTTTTGATGGCCGCGGCCTTCAGTATGCCTTCTGTGGCCAGAGCCTTATCGGAAAAGATGGAGCCGCTTTTAAAGACAAACCAGCCTGATTCCGGCAAGCTTGATATGGGTCAGGACTGTGATGGACCTGGGCCTAGAAAGACATGCGGTTCAGATAGAGCCGATGTGAAAGAGCTGTTTGAAAGGATCAGGCTTGTATGCGAAGAAAACTGCAAGCTTATCAAATGGCTGTCAGGGCATTGCGATAGCCCTGAGGCCAAGGACGTGCGGGATACGGTCGCCAGAAACAGGCTGTCGATGCTAGATATGTTTGATGGGTTCAGGATAGAAAAGCCCATTATAGACTTGGTTTGCCAGACCTTCAAGACAGAGTGCGATAAATTATGCCAGGCCGATAAAGACGGTAATCTCAAGGCCACTGAGTTCATCAAGGCCGAATATGAAAAGATGGTGCGCCAATACCGGGATGGCTTGATGCGCGCCTCGGCTGCAAAGGAGCGGCTTATCAGGGCCAATCTGCGTCTGGTTGTGAGCATAGCGAAGAAATATCGTTATCACGGCTTGCAGCTTGCCGATCTGATACAGGAAGGAAATATCGGCCTTATCAAGGCGGTTGAAAAATTTGAATACAAAAGGGGATATAAATTCAGCACCTACGCCACCTGGTGGATACGTCAAGCCATAAGCCGGGCCATTGCGGAGCAGTCGCGCACCATCAGGATACCCGTCCACATGGTTGAGACCATGAACAGGGTCATGCGCAAGATAAACGATCTTTTCCATGAGACAGGAAGAGAGCCCACGGCCGAAGAGATAGCAGAACATACCGGTCTTCCTGTCGATAAGATAGATATGATACTCAAGATGGCCAAAGACCCCGTGTCTCTCGAGACGCCTGTGGGCAACGAAAACGAAGGCTATCTTATCGATTTTATTGAGGACCACGATACGCCAAACCCGGATGACTTTACCGCTAACCAGAGTCTGGCTGAACAGACGAGGTTAAGCCTTGCGACGCTGACCCCAAGAGAGGAAAAGGTGCTGAGAATGAGGTTCGGGATAGGGGAACAAAGTGATCATACGCTCGAGGAGGTGGGCAGGGATTTTATGGTGACCAGGGAGCGGATAAGACAGATCGAGGTCAAGGCCTTGAGGAAGCTGAGACACCCGATAAGAAGCGCTAGACTCAAGGCCTTTCTTGAATAGGAGGCCCATGTAAACCCGCCTGGGCGTGCCTCCGCGTGGCTTGATGATCTCGATCTCTTGGGCGGTTTTTAAAACGCCGATGCGGCAAGGGCCGCCTCCGGCATTTAGGAGGCGGCCGCCCGCATTACCTCATCAAGAGAGGTAACGCCCTTGATGACCTTTCTCAGGCCGTCATATCTGAGCGGCATCATCCCCTCTTTCAGGGCCTGCGCCTTAAGCTCGGCATCGTCCTTGCCTAGATGGATCATCTTTTTTACAGCCTCAGAGACAGGAAGCACCTCATAGATGCCTATGCGGCCCCAGTAGCCGGTATTGCGGCAGCGGCTGCATCCTCTGCCTCTTGTTATCCGGAGGCTGTCATCCTTGAGATCAGGCCAGAGTTCCCTTAGTTGCTCTCCGGTTACGGCGTATGTCTCTTTGCAGTATCTGCAAACCATACGCACAAGACGTTGCGCCACCACCCCGAGGAGCGTGGACGAAATGAGATACGGCTCCAGTCCAAGATCCCTCAATCTTGTAACCGCTCCGACCGCGTCGTTGGTGTGCAGGGTAGAGAAGACCAGGTGCCCGGTGAGCGCGGCCTGGATTGCATATCTGGCGGTTTCTGTGTCGCGTATCTCACCTATCATGACTATGTCAGGGTCCTGTCTCAGGATGTTGCGCAGGATCGAGGAAAATGTCACATCTATGTGCGGCTGTACGGCTATTTGGTTGAAATCCTCGTAGACCATTTCGACAGGGTCTTCTATGGTCACGATGTTGACATCAGGGGAGCTTAGGTATCTTAAGGTGGAATAAAGGGTCGTTGACTTGCCGCTTCCAGTAGGGCCGGTTATCAGGATTATGCCGTGTGTATGGTTGAGCCAGGTTCTGTACTCTTTTAAATCTCGTTCCGAAAGACCGAGCTCTCCAAGCTCGCTGAAGAGTATGTCGGCGCTCTGCAGCCTCAGCACCACCTTTTCGCCGAACGCCACCGGCACCGTCGAAACCCTTACTTCGGCGTCCTTGCCCCGCCACTCGACCTTTAGACGCCCGTCCTGTGGACGGCGTTTTTCGGCGATGTCAAGCCTGGACAAGGCCTTGATCCTCGTGCACAAGGCCTCGTGGACCACCTTCGGGATGCGGTATACCGTATGGAGTATGCCGTCGATGCGGAACCTGACCCATGAGTCCTGTCTTTTTGGTTCTATGTGTATGTCACTTGCCCTCTGATCAAGGGCATACTGGAAGAGGTGATCCACTGCCTTTTGTATATACTTGTCTGATATGGCCTCTTCAGGGGAAGACAGCTTTACATATTGTTCGAGGTTGGATATGTCAACCGAAGGGGCCCTGAGACTGTGCTCGGCTGCGCGTATGGACTGCTTGAAATCAAAAAACTCACTGATTATCCGTTCTATATCTTTTTTGGGCGACACATGGAGGCGCATCTTCGCCTGGTGGGCCTTCTCTAAGTCTTGTCTCAGTTCCTGGTCCATTGGGTCGTAACAAGCGATGCCAAGCTCGCCTTCCTCCCAGGAAATGGGGAGCACCAGGCGTTTTTTCGCAAATGAGGCAGGGAATGTCTTTGTGACGACATCAAGGTCTAGCTTTAATGGGTCAAGACGCATAAAAGGCCAGCCCTTATCGGCGGCTATGAGCTGCAAAATGTCGGCCTCATCTATATGATCCTGGGATGAGGCCTTTTTGATCTTGATCGAGTCCATCCATTGCACGATGTCCGTAGGCCTTTTCTTTTGAGATGAGAAGAGGTTTTTGAGCTTATCGCCGTCTTTTTCGCGCAGAAGGCCTGATCTTTTTAAAAGAGATGATATATAGTCTAGGTCGTGATATGGATGAGACATTTTTTAAGCATATTATATAATTTTTGAGATTACAAATTATTCAAAATGAGGGTGTTTTAGTGGTGTATATGGCATTTTGCCAAGAAATAATTTTGGGTCATGACTTGGCGGCTGTAAGACAATGAGGCAACGCCCTTTAAACTTTGGACAATTTATAATGATGGGTGTTCCTGGCCTCGATCTTGACGCCGTGACCATTGATATGATACGCGGCTATGGGGCCGGGAATTTCATTCTGTTTAAAAGAAATATAAGGGACCCGGCCCAGGTAAAAAGGCTCTGCAAAAGCCTTGAAGAGGTATGCCGTAGCGCCGGTCTTCCACGGCCGATCATTGCTGTAGACCAGGAAGGAGGCCCTGTGCAGAGGCTCGGGCCGCCGGTCTGGCCGGCAATTCCATCCAACCAGGATGCCGCCGGCTCTGAAGATCCGGCGATTGAAGTGCGCCGTCAGGCCGGGCTTGCGGCCGATATACTAAAAGATTTGGGTATCCGCTTAAACCTCGCCCCTGTCCTCGATCTTGCGGCGCCTGCCACAAGCGGCGTCTTATCGGGCCGCTGTTATGGTTCCGACCCGCAAGAGACAGGGCGCCTTGGGGCCATATACATAAAAGAGCTTCAGGGCTCTGGCGTTGGCGCTTGCGCCAAACACTTTCCGGGGATAGGCAGGGTAAAAAAAGACCCGCATATTGAAAGACCCGTGGTTTCCGCCGCCGGAGACGAGCTTTTGAACGACATGATCCCATTCAGGATGGCCGTGGAGCAAGGCGTAACCGCCGTCATGACCTCCCATGTTATTTTCACGGCCCTTGACCCAGCGGAGCCTGCGACATGTTCGGCGGCTATAGCCAGGGACCTTTTGAGAAACGAGTTAGGTTTCAAGGGCGCGCTTATAACCGATGATTTGGAGATGGGCGGTGCTGCAGGATATTCAAGCATTGAGGGTGTTGCATTGAAGGCCTTTCTTGCCGGCCATGACCTCCTTTTGATATGTAATGACGCTGGGAGGGTGAGAAAGACAGTGGACGCCCTTGCAAACGGCGCTATAAACCCAAGCCGTCTTGACGAGGCCATTTGCCGTCTGGACGGGCTAAGAGAAAAAGCGGCCTGAAGACAACAGGCCCAATGCCCTATCCAGCACGGTTTAAGATCAGGAAGGCATGGTAACGGGCGCGTTTTGCGTTTTATAGTAAGTCCTTGTAGCCTTGACGGACGGGCCGCATTTACAGCTAGGCCCTCGGCAGACTGAAATAGAAGACAACACCGCTTTCACGGCCTGTAATGGGCGAGATCACACCGATCTCACCCTCATGTAACTTAACGATCTCCCAGCAGAAACATAGACCAAGGCCAGCCCCTTTGAAGCCGTATTTCCGCTCGGTCCCGATATTTTTCTGCTCGAACGGACGAAATATAAGCGTCTGATCTTCTGGCGATATGGCACTGCCTTCATTTGCAATAGCGAACCAGATATGACCGTCTCCGGCAGGTCTTTTTGCATACGGGCATTCGTCCATCGCCCCGGCATATATTTCGATTGGATGGTCTGATTCCCCGTGCTTTATGGCATTGGCGACAAGATTGGCTATGACGCGTTTAATTAGCCTGCGGTCGGCATGTACAAGGCAGGGGGCGGATGACATCTCTGCCGAGATGACCATGCCCCTTTGAAGTGCTGCCCCCTGTTGCAGGAAGACGTTCTCCTTGACCACGTCGCAGAGGGGAAAGGTCTCCTTTTCCAGGGCCAGTCTGCCGAATTTGGCTGCGGCAAGAGACAGCATGTCTTGGAGCATCTCCGTCTGCTGTTGAAGGGCGACCTGTATCTTTTGGATTAGATTCCGTTGGTTGGGCGTTATGTCCGAGTCCATTGCCAAGAGTGTCAGATAGCCGCTTGCGCCGGTAAGCGGGTTTCTGAGGTCGTGAATGAGCATGCGCGTGCTCCACTCCTGCGAGGTCAACGCCTGTTCCTTTTCCTGGCAGGCGTCTTTCCAGAAGTCTATGGTCTTCTTGGCGTCTAATATCTTTTTTATGCGCCTTAGCAGCAGGTCGGGATGGATGGGGCGGGTAATATAATCCTCCGCCCCTACTTCGCGGCCCTTTATCTCGTCTTTTTCATCCAGACAAAGGGATGTGATGAGCATGACTGGTATATGAGACGAGGCGTTGTCGGCCTTTATGGTTTCGCACAGCATGACCCCGGATATACCGGGCATCATGATGTCTGAGAGCACAAGGTCTATTGTGTCGGGGTTTTTATGTAATTTTTGAAGGGCCTCTTCGCCGCAGGCGGCGCTGATCACATCAAAACCGGACCGCTCCAAGACCTCTTTTAAGATAAAGAGGTTGTCGGGCTGGTCTTCCACCACCAGAATGCGGGCGGAGGCGTTATTTTTGAAGCCTGCATCTTGTGAAATCATGCCGGGAATAGTCGTATTCATTTTATGTTATCAGTTTTCCCCGGATTTAACCAGTATTCGATTGTGCGCAACAAAGAGGTGGGCGTAAATGGTTTGCATATGTAATCATTGCATCCAGCCTCGAGTATCTGTTCCCTGTCGCCTTTCATGGCCTTTGCCGTTAGGGCTATGATGGGTGTTTTGCGCCCGCTTTCCCGGATGGCGCGCGTGGCGTCAAGGCCGTTCATCTCGGGCATCTGGATGTCCATGAGAATGACCGAAGGCCGTCCGGTCATGGCCAGATTTATTGCCTGCCTGCCGTCTTTTGCGTGCAATATTTCATATCCGCATGGCATCAATATTTCCTTAAGCAGAAACATGTTGTCATCGTTATCCTCTGCGATAAGTATCTTTTTTTGCGGTTTATCTTCCTCCTGCCCTGGCCGGCAAGCCTCGCCGCTCCGGGAGGCCGCGCCCGATACGATCCGGGACCCCTCTTCCAGGACTGACTGTAAGAGCGATAGGAGGTCCTGGCTTTTGATGCTGCCTTTTTGCAGAACACCTTTTACATTCGCCGGCAACAGCCGCTTGGTCTCGCTGTCCAGGTCCGCTGCGCTCAAGATGACGACAGGCGTTGCCGCCACATCGGACAGCTTCTGCATTTCGTGCAAAAATGAAAAACCATCCATTATGGGCATGGTAAGGTCCAACAATACAAGATCAGGCCTTTCCTCTTTCAAGAGTTTGATTCCGACGTTTCCGTCAAAGGCGCAGGAAAGCCCATAGCCATAGGATTTGAGCTTGGCGCCCAATTCCTTCAAGACCAGCATGTCGTCGTCCACTATCAGCAGTTTTTGGCCGGTTGCGTTCATGGCCAGGGACGTAAGCGGCGCTTCGTCCGTCTTCGCAGCCTGGGTATCTGGAGGGGCGAGCGAGGGCGGCGCAGGGGCGGTAGTTTTTTTGGGGCCGGGGCTGGACTGCTCCGAGGGCGTTTGGTTGGCCGGTTCATTTGATGCCGGCGGGAGCAGCGCCTCTTTCAGACGTTTTTTCCATATCTCGTCCGGCAGGCGATTCTTGTTGCGTCTGTCTACCGGCAAGATGAGTGTAAATATACTGCCTTGGCCTAACACACTTGAGACGGAGACGCTGCCTCCAAGCATTTGGGCCAGTTTTTGCGATATGCTTAGCCCAAGCCCTGTGCCGCCGTATTTGCGTGTATAGGAACCATCCACCTGTTTGAAAGGCTCGAAAATGAGCTGTTCATATCCCTCCGGGATGCCCACGCCTGTGTCCGCCACCTCGAATATGGCGTAGTCCTTGTCGGTTTCGATTTTCTTGCTGCATCTTAAGGTGATGCCGCCCTTTTCAGTGAATTTCACGGCGTTTCCAAGGAGATTTATAAGTATTTGATTGAGCCTTCTCTGGTCGGTTATGATGGTCTCAGGGCAGTCTGCAAGCTGCATGTCAAAGGACAGGTCCTTTTTTTGCGCCAACGGGGCTATGGAGAGGGATAGTTTTTCCAGGAGATCTTTTGTCTTGACAGACGTGAAGCGCATTTCCTCCCTGCCGGATTCGATGCGGGTGAGGTCCAGGATGTCGTTTATCAGTTCCAGCAGGTTTTCGCCGTTTCGAAGCATGATCTCCAGGTATTCCTTGTGCCTCCCGTCAGAGATGACTTGATAGTCGTCGAGCATCAGCCGCGCCAGGCCCAGAATCGAGTTAAGCGGGGTGCGCAGCTCGTGGGACATGTTGGAAAGGAATACGGACTTCATGCGGTTTGCATCCTCTGCCTCGCGGGTCTTTTTCTCCAAAGTGTCCCTTTGGGCCATAAGCTCTTCTGTCTGTGCCTGGATTTCCTCGCTCTGCGCCAAAAGCTCCTCGCTCTGCGCCTGCAACTCCTCGTTTTGGGCGTTCAATTTTTCGTTTTGTTTCTGCATGGCCTCGGAGAGCTGAAATATCTCCTCTGTGTTGATGGCGTTGCGGATGGCGAGACAGGTTTGCGGTAGGATGTTTTCCAGATAATCCCTGTGCTGGGACAGATCGGAGAAGGAACTCAATTCAATAACGCCCAGCACCTCGTCCTTCAAGAGCATGGGCACGCACATGACGCAAAAAGGCATGGCGTTTATCGCGCCCGATTTGATTTTCAGGTAGTCGGCCGGGACGCCTTTGAGTAAAATAGTGCGTTTTTCCTGGGCCGCCTGACCCGGTATGCCCTGGCCAAGGCCGAACTCGGGCGGTTCCACAAACAGGGCGTGCGTGGCTACGGGGGTCAAGAGCCTGCGTTTTTTGTCCCAAACATAGAAGACGCCCGTTGCGGATGCGGTGTTTTCGATAAGGATGGAAAGGAGCCTGGCGGACATGTCTACAAGATGAGTGGTCTCGTTTAAGACCCTGATGACCTTGTAGTGTCTTTCAAGGGATTGGTAGCTGTCTGATAGTTGCCGGTTTTTTTGTTCCAGCGCCTCGGCCATGGCCACATAATGGGTATCGTCTTGTATGGTCTGAACTACGCCTGCCAGTCTGCCGTTATTGTCATAGAATGGAGAAGAGGTGACACGGCCCGGGAATCTGATTCCATTAAAGAGTTCACATTCATAAAAGAAGAGGAGGTCTTTTTTGGCATCACGTGTCAACTGTTTGATGGGGCAGTCGTCTGTATGACAGAAGCCAGGGGCAAGGGTGATCTCATGACATTTTTTTCTGAGTGTTTCCGGGTTTCTCATGCCAATGAGGGCATCCATGGCCGGATTCTGTGTCAGGACATGGCATTCGAGATCGATGAGCCTTATTGGCGTTGGAGAGCGCATGTATAGCTGATATACGGTTTCATAGGCAAGGACATGGTCTTCATAGATGCAGAATGCGCCGTTATCCATGTACATTTTCCTTTCTGTATATCTTTATCCCTGGCTTGACCTGAATGAAGCACGCCGAGAGTTCATCAGGAATACCTTCGGCTTTGCCCAGCACCAGATATCCATAAGGGCACAAGCAGGTGTATAATCTGTACAGGGTGTCAAGTTTCTGTTGGCAATCATAATAGATGAGCACATTTCTGCAATAGATGAGATCGTATTCGGCGAATATCCCTGCCGGCGGAGAAAGCCTCTTCGCCGTTGCAATGTCGAAACAGACGAACTGCGCCATGCCCCTTACTTCAGGCGCGATCTGTAGGTGGTTTGGCATGCCTTTTATCCTTTCAAAGGCGTTGGGATGCAGAGGCAATATATCTTTAACGGACTTGATGGAATAGACGCCGTCTACGGCCTTTTCAACGGCTAACGGGTCTATGTCCGTGCCGAGTATGGTGATGTGCCATCTACTCCTTTCGGCGTCTTCCATGCGTTGGAGATATTCGAGAATTAGAATGGCGGTGGAATAGACCTCCTCGCCATAGGCGCAGGCAGTGCTCCATATGCGGATATTGTAGTCGTTTTTTTGGGCGTGGGCCTTGAAGATGGCGGGCAGGACCGCCTGCTCCAGATAATTGAATATCTCCGGGTCCCTAAAGAATTCGCTGACCTTGATGGTGAGGGAGTGAAGCAGTGCGGTGTATTCCTTGGGGTTTTTTGCAAGGTATGTTTCATAGTCGGCCATGTCCTTGATGCCGAGGCAAAACATACGCCTTAAGAGCCTTCTCTGAAAGGTGTCGGGCTTATAATTGAAAAAACTGCAACCCGTGTGGCGCTCTATGAGCTGTTTTATGCGTCCGAGAAGCTCTGTGTCCATTTACGGGGCGTATTGATGAACGATTCTTGGCACGGCGGAGAGGATGTCCTCCACTGTATGCTCGTTCAGCTTCAGAAAGTTTACAGCCTCCATGTTCAAACCGTTTGACATGGCGTCGTTGGCAAGCCCTATCCCGGTGAGGCTGCATATATGGTCGGCAAGATGCACTATACATGGAAGGGGTGCGATGACCTGCGTTGCATCAGGTTGATGATGAAAGGCAATCGCCTCTTCCAGCTCGGCAGGAAGCCTCCATGTCCGCGCGATGTGTTGCCCGATCTCGGCGTGATCCAGGCCGAGTACTTCTTTTTCCGCCTGTATAAAGGGTTCATCTTTCAAAAAAACCTTTTCGGTGACCCGCGAAAAGTGATCCTGGCAGTAGCGCTCTATGACGATTTTTCCGATGTCGTGGAGCAGCCCTGCAAGATAGGCGGTTTCAGGTCCCGCAAGGCCCGTAGCCTCTGCTATCGTCTCGCTGATCCTGGCGCACCCCACGGAATGATAAAAAAACGCCCCCTCCTCCATGTCATAGGTGTCTATGCGATGACTATACATGTCTGACAGACAGGTGCGCATGACGATTTTTTTAAAGGTGCCGATGCCAAGATACGTAATGGCCTGTGAGATGGTACCCACCTTCCGCGCGCCATAAAAGGCGGAGTTGGCTTCTCTAAGGAGGCTTGCGGCCAACACCTGGTCCTGCAGGATGAGCTGTTCCAGCTCGGTTATGTCCGCTGCGTCTCCGTTCGTAAGCTGAAGCGCGCGGATAGCCACATTGGAGCTTGGTTTTAACGCCTCTGAGTTCTGCAGGATGGAGAGCCGTATGGCTTCGGCATTCCATTGGTTACCGGTATCAAGGCGGGTCTCTGCCTCCGTGGGAATTTTGGATTTACGGATATTGACCTGGCCGCCTCGAGTGTGCAGGCGCATGACCCGTCCAAGCCTGCCCCCGACATCCTTATATGTGATAGCCAGTCTTTCCCGCTTCAATATCTCCATGACGGCGGAGAGGTTTCTCTGGCCTATCCTCAGATCCGAGGCTGCGTCCTTGGCCATGATAGATGCGCCGCCGGCCACTGCCAGCACGGCCCTCTTCCTGTCTCCGCCCAAGCCTTCAAAGGTGCTTAGTAAAAGCGGGATGCCGCTTACGGCGTATGCCGCAGGGTTGGCCGCCTTCTTGGCCTCCGGGCCGTCGGGCAGAAGGATGTGGCACATGCCGCCTATACGCTTTAATGGATCGTATATGGCCACACCAACGCACGAGCCAAGGCATGTCTCAAGAACCGTGTCGGTGTCGCTTGCGACCCGGCACTCCCCTATGTGCATGAGAACTATCTCTTCCATTGGCGCTGTCTTTGATGGGGCTTCATAATAATAAGCAATCTGTCGCCGGCATGTAAAATTCAATCAAAAAATATTGAGTTTT
>JAJYLJ010000119.1 GCA_021787835.1 Deltaproteobacteria bacterium
TACGCATCCAGGGCTGCCCGGCAGGTCTTGGGGAGCCGGTGTTCGACAAGCTCGATGCGGATCTCGCCAAGGCCCTCATGTCCATAGGCGCGGTCAAGGGCGTGGAGATAGGCTCAGGCTTTAAGGCAGCGCAGATGCTTGGCTCTGAAAACAATGACCCGCTTGGGCCAACCGGTTTTATCTCCAACAATTCAGGCGGCATACTTGCCGGCATATCAAACGGGGATGAGATTGTCTGCCGCGCGGCGGTAAAGCCGATCCCTTCCATCTCTATGGCCCAAAAGACCTTGGACACCCACGGAAGACCGGTTGAGATAAAGATAGGGGGCCGCCACGACGCGTCTGCCATCCCCAGGATAGTCCCTGTGTGCCGGGCGATGACCAGGCTTACGGTTGCGGATCATCTCCTGAGAATGAGGACGCTCAAGACATGAATGAAAACAAAAATCAAACGGAAGGTATTAACGCCGGCGCATCCCCACTGGCAGGCATTGTCGGGGGGCAGGGCCGCATGGGCAGGTGGTTCGAAAGGTTTTTCAAGAAGGCCGGGCTCTCGGTCCTTATCGCCGACAAAGACACGGAACTTTCCGCCGAAGATATAGCGATGAAATGCGATGTCGTCGTCTTGTCCGTTCCCATGGAGGTCTTCCCTGAGGTTGTGAAACGGATAGGGCCGCTCCTGCCGGAAGACGCCTTTTTGACCGATCTGTGTTCCCTGAAACAGGAACAGGTGGCCCTGATGCTTAGGCACAGCCGGTGTGAAGTAGCCGGGACGCACCCGCTCTTCGGCCCGTCAGAGGAATCCATAAAAAGGCGCAGGGTCGCCATATGCCCCGGCCGCGGCAAGAGATGGCTCATTTGGTGGGAAGGGCTTTTAAAAAACAGTGGGGCATTGACACACATAGTTGATCCTGCGCTTCATGACAGAGCAATGGCCTGGGTACAGGCCCTCAATCACTTCCTGTGCCTCAGCCTTGGCAAGGCCCTTGAAAGAGACGGAATAGACCTTAAAGAGATACTTGCCCTCGCCACGCCGAGCTTTGAGCGCCAGATGGGGATAGTGGCGAGGCTCACGCACCAGGACCCCGGCCTCTATGCATATATCCAGATGGCGAATCCCTATGCGGTGGAGGCCCTGAAGACCTTTTCCGAACAGGCCGAGTCGATCCACAAAATTATAATTGACAACAACGTTGAATCATTCAACAAAATCTTCAAAGATGTGCAGGCCATGGGCAGGGCACTATTGTCATATGAAGGAGAAGGTTCCATACATTAAGGAGATCGAAGGCGGCGTTCTCATCCGCCTCCATGTGCAGCCAAGGGCATTCGCAACATCTTTTGCCGGCGTTTTTGGAGATGCGCTGAAGCTGAAGGTCAAGGCCCCGCCTGTAGATGGAGCGGCCAACGAGGAGTGCCGGAGGTTTCTGGCCAAATTTTTCGGAGTTAAAATGGCAGACATAACCCTGAAGACCGGCGCAAGCTCAAGGGAAAAGACCTTTCTTATCAAAGGGATACACGCTGAAGGCGCATCCCGGCGCATCCGGGACTAATACAGATAAAACGACCACCCGATAACGTCTTCCCCGCCGGGGGTAAGGTCGTGAGCCTTTCCTGAAACCTCTGACACAAGCCTGCCAAAAGAAACCCCAGGATATATGCAAAATGCAAACGTTGGTCCATCATCAAGGCCATCTGTAACTTTAAGCCACTGTTGAGAAAGCTCATCAGCCTTACTGTTCAGGCGGTTCATAGCCTCTTTAGACGCCTTTGCATCCAGCGTAATAATGGTTTTGATAAGCTCATCGAGCCCCTCCCTTATCTCGGGCCTGGTGCCTGGCCTTACCGATGGATCAAGAGGCAGCTTAAGGCAGATGGTATCAACGGCAGGGATACCGGCTATCTTCTCGTAGGCCTTATCCACAATATCCTTTACGTCAATGCCTACGCCGACCGGCCAGCCCGTCGGCCCCTTATACCGCATCCGGAGCTCATTCCAGGCGGAAAGGCGTCTTAAGGGCGTTGAAAGCCGCGCTATCTGCGGGCCGCGGGCATCACGCCGGCGGAAATAACACCCAGAAGCCGAACCGTGCATAATGTCTCCGAGAAGATCCTCTTTAATATCGACTTCACTCATGACAAGGCCAAGCTCGTCTTCCTTCTGGTCAAACTCATGGGCAAGTCTCAAAAATATCTGCGCATCGAGGAGGGCGTCTTTGGGTTCATCTCCTTTCAAGGCCTTCATGATCGACAAGGCAGACTCGTCATCGCTCAGGGAATCGAGCATGGAACGCGCATCAACAGCCGTGCCAAGGCCCATTTCCTGCCCCCAGCCGGCCATTGATCTCATGAACCCGTTAAACCAGGAAAGCCTCTCCCCCAAAGGGCTCGGAGCGGCAAAGGCCATATCCAGTCCTGAAGGCCCCTTTGCCGTGAGGTCAGGTATAACATCCTCTACAGGGACAAGGGCGGTTATCCTGTCAAACACCTGGGCAAGACGCGCCCTGACATTCGAGCCAGGATATGTGACAGGATAGATGATTCCATGCAATTGGTCCATTTGATACCCCCGGATGCCAGATTTGTCTCTGCCGGATAATAAAACAGTTCCAATCAAAACGCCACTTGGGTGTATGTCTATAAATTAGATAGTCCATGACTGTCTGCTAAGGATTGGCGTTTGGGAGAGGGTCTATGGCGCCAAGCTCGTGGCTTTTATTCATTAATCTATCAGGGATTGCAAGCCCCTGCTCCGATGTCCCGTCACAGGAAAAGATGTGAGGCGGCGGATCGACCGCATGGAAGCCGAGCCTTAATATATCGCCCACCGTTACATGAAACGGCGGAAAAGGATTGAACATATCAGAGACCTGCGCCAAGACCCCGCGCGGGTCTCTCATGAAATAATCCTCCAGATTCGCAGCCGTTATCCTAGAGCCATGTATACACACGTGTCCGTAGTCTTCAAACACTGAAAGCCAATAGTCCGTGCAATTCGCGCCATTAGCGCGCCCGTCATCGACCAGCAAGATATCTTTATCCTCAAGCATCCCCGACCACCTTATCTCCATTTGATAAGGAAATCTGTCCTGAATATCGGCCTGCACCTGCCGCAGGATATTATTTTCAGCCCGCCGCAGCCTTGCCAAGTCCCTTGAGTCAAGCCTCTTGGCCCAACGGTTTTCATAAGATAAGAGATTAAGCCCTACAATGGGCAGATGGACCTGTTCGGCCCCATTCAACTCATCTTCAAAAAATTCAGGAAGCCTGATGATGCGCAGGTTCGGTCTTTGCAGATCGTTAAGATCAATGGTCATTTCCGCACCATAAGGAACGCCCTGTCTATCTCGCCCGATATACATCGCCAGATGGCTGAAGTCGCCAGGTATCAAATAAAAGGCCTGGCTGCCCGCGTGTCCGAAAAACATGAAATCCCACCGGCGCAAAGGCAAAAAGACATCCGCCGCAGCACCCGGCTGGTGAGCTGGCAATATATAAGTCTCATTGGTAAGACTGGAAAGATCAACAAGCGCCGTCGGTTTGATCTCAAAACCGGCCTGGGCTGGATCCCCCAGCCAAGACTCCTGGTTCATCGGGCTTGCGCCATGACGGACCATGACCGCATACCAGTCATACCTGCCTTGAGGAAAATCCGCCCCCACCAGAAATGACGCCACTTCCTGCTCACTGACCGGCCGGACGGCCCACCCTTCCTTGAACGGCATGGCCTCCACATAAAAATTTCCGGCTCCGCCCAAAAACCGCGACCCGAACTGGGCATTGTTTATGGCCACATAAAGGTCAACGGCTCCGCTTCGAACCCTGCCCTGCAACACGGAAAGATAGAGGCGGACGGCGTCTCCGGGCTCGACCGCCGCCTTGTTGACCCTAAGGAGGCCCAACGAGGGCCCGGATGAAACGGCATCCAGCCAAAGCGTGCTCCAGACATCAAAGACGTCTTGGATCGCCCTGTTAAGGTTTATCGCAGTGACCTCCCCCTGGCGTCGTCAAACCCTGCGCCGTCTGTGTACGGCATCGATAATGGCCCTGTAATACCAACGGGCCTGCGCTGAACTTTTAAAGATCTTTTTAACGGGATTTTTATAAAACGAAATGCCGCCCGAAGAACGCGGGACCTCCTGGATATGCGTCCAGACGTCCAGCTCGTATGCATCATGGATATTATCGTCAGCCGCGGGAACGCGCCACGAATTGAAGGGGTCGCTGATCTCGGAGAGATAATTGCACAAAAGCCCCATTTCATAGGTAATGGCGCCCAAATCCCTGTTGTTGGAAGCAAGCCTCGTGCCTACGGACCGCATAAGCCCGGCCACACGCCTCGACCTGTCCCAAATGTTGTCTCCCCTGCCATTAAGCTCGATGTCCCGGGCCGTGGCGCCAAGGTATATCAGATTTTTGAACGGATAGAGATCTGTCTTAAATCCCTCTGGAAGATTTAAAAACGCATCATCGGCCACTAAGGCCTTGACTTCCGTGCGCCACGCGTAAGCAGGCGCTATGGATAAACAGCAGAGAGAAAAAAGATAGATGTGAACCACGGGCGAAAGGCCCTGATCGAGGTCCTGAGGAGGCCCTTGTGCAATCCGTCGGCATCCCCAAGGAAGGCCTACGGATGCCAGCGCCGACGGGGAATACATATCGACCTGAACCCCAGATTTAGATGCGTATGAATTTATGAGTGATTAAATAAGATTCTGGCCGCCTTGAATCTCGGCGCTGGAATAATCAGCGTCAAAGTTAACAAGAACGACGAGCGGTTTTGAAAAGCTACTGCCGGAGACGATAACCCCCAAAGGCGCCCCGGATGCGACAGCCTTATGTGTAAAGCCAGACAAAAGCATGACGATCGCTATGACGCTAAAAAAGACCGATTTAAATTTCACCATACCCCCTCCTTACCCTTTTATTATTTAACTCAATGCTGATCTATATCCTGTTTCAAAAAGAGATATTCGTTATTTTTTTACTAT
>JAJYLJ010000120.1 GCA_021787835.1 Deltaproteobacteria bacterium
CGAACCAGTGGTACAGGAACCGCATCTCCCAGGAAACGGAGCGGCGAGGCGGTGAGTGCGAGGCCGAGGGCTGCCATAACACGCTCAAGCTGGAATACCATCACACAAAGCAGACGGGCCTCAGTGGTGAAGGCCGTGGAAGGAACAATAGAATCCTCGATATTATGAGGAATCCAGACTCCTACGCATTGCTCTGTGTCTTGCATCACGCAGAGGCACACTCAGGACAGCGCGTTTATCGCTCATTGGCAAAGAGAGCCAATAAATGGTATCCACGCAAGTACTACGTTCTGAATTCTCGGTTCTCTCATCAAAGGGAGGGGACCCAATGACCGCGTGCCTTTGCTCGGTATGTGGCGCAGAAATAGAACCCGAGTCCGTGCACGTGTTCGGCCTCAAGGCGGCAATGGAGCAGAGAGACGCACCCGTGTACGAGCTATGCCCCAAGCACGCCGAGAATGTCTACTGGTTTATCCGGACTTCGCGCGAGCTGGTAAAGAGAGCAACCGACCCAGCCAGGGACTACATTCCATTGAGAGGCTTCAACCTTGGAAGCGATTCTCAATCCCATCTGACCGATGATGAAGTTAGCCATTTTAGCGGCTCTCCAAGCGCTCAAAATCACCTATCTTTTGCGCCCCATCTTTTGACATATACGGGGAGGTGAGCACACGTCCAAGCACCACCGCAAGTTCAAGCTGACCCCCATCAAGATGTCGATTCTCCTGGCGCTTAAGGAACCCAAGACCCTTGATTCTATTGCCTCCGCGCTCAAGGTGAGCCGACAGGACGTCTCATACCATGTCAAGACTCTCATCCAGCATGACTACCTCAAAAGAGGCCTGAATCAACACAAGGACCACTTCTTGTATTCCTTTGCGGCCTTACCCTTCCTAAATGCCGCAAAACAGGCACGGCTAAGCGATTATCATCGGGTAGGTGAATCGTTTGCGACCGATGATAAAGTTCAGTCCAAGATTCGCCTGCACGGTGTTCACATCAAATATTCTCTAGAAACCCCGCTACCGCAGAGCACTTTAGACCGGGTAGTGCACATCAGGAAGTTCATGGTCCGCCCCATCCTCTTGAGGGGTCACACCGATTATTCGATCCGGTTTGGGCCCTGGTACCAGAACGCCACCGGGATCATCCGGACCCGGAGCTTCACGATCGAAGGGATCCAGCTCGAGATTCCTCCTGGCATTTCCGTCGAGGCCGCCCACGACTGGTATATGCACGAAATCAACGGCACCGTGGAACGCATCGCTGCAAGGCTGGAGAAGGAAATACCGGGATTCAGGCTCAAGCGCTCGGACCGGGATCCCAATATGTTCAGCGGCGAAGTGATCCAGAGGCACATTGCATTCGAGAACCACCCCATAGCTCAGGCGGTGCCGGAGGGATTCAAGTTCGAGGTCAAGGACCCCGTCGACGGAAAGCCCCGGATCATCGTCGACCATTCCCACGGACCTCCAGAGCTCGAGACCGTTCACAATAAGCTGTCACTCGATGACATGGTGCAACTCCAGGCCAATACTTTCGTCCTCGCCACCAATGACCTCAAGGAAGTTTTCGCAGAGGTCGGTCGCGTACAATCCACGGGTCAGGACCAGCTCGACCAGCTGAGGGAAACCGTCCAGATGCTGGTAACAGGAAAGCTGGGAGGGAACCCTGTATGAGACTCAGAGGGGAGGAAGGGCCGCACCAGCCAGCTCCACTTGAGGACCCTGAATGTTGTCCTATCTGTGGCGTGAACTGGTCCCTCCAGGGATATTCATCTCTCAAGGACCACGAAGAAACGATGCACCCCGGAGCTTACACGAGAAAGGCGGGGGGTGACCGAAATGCCTGAGAACAAGGATAGGCACGCGCTCAGGGAAAGGATCAGGAGGAAGATCAGGAGGGAACACCCGGACTGGACCGCCGACCGGGTCCATGAAGACCTCTTGGCTCAGCTCGGAGGTTCACGCGGCAAGGCCCACGGTTCACGTTCTCCGAAGAAGGGAAGGGAGCAGCCGCAGCCCGTGAGGGTAAGAACCGAGCCCTATCTTGAGTCAAGGTCCATACATGCCTCTTACGCTCTCGACAAGGGCCAGTTCGTTCTATATCAGCGCACCGGTGACGGTAAGCTCCATTACATGGCGCAGCCGCAAACCTATGACCCCGTCAAGCTGGGGAACTTGACTCTCACCTTCGGAACGCACTATTCCAAGAAGCTCAATCAAAAACGCAGCCCTGCGGTCCAGAGGGAGATCAGGCAATTCACGGATGCACTCTCTGAGCTGGATCTCACCGGACTTGAATATTCGATTGTGGCGGATCAGATCAAGGCGGTTCTTGCTGCCGTGATCCGTGACCGGGCATGGAAGAAGAGGGAGGGATCTCAATGAACCCGACGCTGGAATCATTCACGGGTAATAAGTCGACCAAGGGAACCACAAAGCCAAGAGCCCGTATAGAGCAGACAAGACAAAGCGCTCAGGAGCCAAAAGAGGATCCTCGTCCGCCCGGACTCATGGAATACTGCTCAAGGTTCGAGGAATGTGCAGCGCCCCTGTGTCCGCTCGACCCCGACATTAATCTCCATGACGAGCTGGAGGACGATCCACGGTGCACAATGGCACCGGCAACCCGCCATCACTACTGGTCATGCCTCCCCCCAGGATTCAAGGCAAAGCTCCCCTTTGAGGGATATTTTGAAGCTGAATTTTCACGCAGGAAGGCAGCAAGGGCAAGATGGGACTCTCTCACGCCGGAAGAAAAGGAACAACGCAGATCCAATCTGAGGAGGGGGAGCAATTGAAAGAGAATTCCAAGCTCGTGTTGGACCTGGGGGCCGGGCGGGGAGGGATGTCAAGTGCATTCAGAGACAAAGAAGAATACGAGGTCGTCACCATAGATGTTAATCCACGTTTCTCGCCGAGTCTCCTAATCGACCTGGTAAGCGCTGTCGAGAATCCGGATGCGTACCTCGACTTCTGGAAGCTGCAACCCCACGTTATCCTCGCATCGCCACCCTGCAATCACTTTTCATACGCAGCCCGCTCGAATGGATGGCCGAGAGAAGGGATCTACAAAGGATTGAGGACGGCGGGAGCGTTTATGGAGGTCATAGCGAGGATGCACCCCCCGTACTGGATACTGGAGAATCCGCGGGGGTACCTCCGTTACTTCATAGGCACGGCGAAAGTTAGACTGAACCTCAATCGATTTGGCTACCGAACGGTAAAGCCCACCGACTTCTGGACCAATCTGAATATCGGGCTCGTTCCGGAGGCAGGCAGAAGGAATACCCGGGGCTCATTTGACAAAATCAGGGATCCATCGGTGAGAGCTGAAATGCCATATGGGCTGAGCCAGCTCTTCTGTGATTCTGTCTCGGGAGAGAAAGGCAGACTTCCTACTCCCCCCATTAAAGGAAGTCGCCCCGGGAAAAATCCACCGAACGGAGGTGAAACCGGGAAATGACTTCACGTAAGCCCGGCAAATCGGAAATGAAACCCATCGACTTGAAAGACCTCCTGGGCCGGATCAAGGATCGACAATCGAAGGCCCGCAAATACCAGGAGAACATCGGGAAGTTCAGCCTCACGGAAGCCCAAATTTTAGAGCTGCTCTCACGCGTTAACGACCTCCGGGACTATACCCTGATCCAGCTCGCAGTCACGACCGGGATCCGCAGGGAGGACATCGTCAGCATTGAGGTCAAGGACGTGGACCTCAAGAGGCAACTCGTGACCTTCCACGAACAGAAAAAATCCCGCTCCTGGAGCGCTTACCTGTGGGGAGACTCGTCGGTCACCCTGGAGCGATACCTGAAGACTATCGACAGGAGGGAGCGCTTCTTATTCCCCGGACGTTCCGCGCGTATTCCCAGCAAAACCCACTTGACAGGAAGGGCAGCCTATGATTTATTGCAAAAGTGGCTCAAGGCCACAGGCTTGGAAGAAAGGCCATTCCATGCTCTGAGGTCCAGCTGCATGAAGATGCTCCTCCGCAAAGGATGGACCATCGAGCAGGTAATGAGACAAACCGGCGACACGGCCGAAGTGATCCAGGAGCACTATACGATCCCAAGCGACTCCGAAATGACGGAGCTAGCCAGGAGGACCCGATGATCCGCTACTGCTCCGTCTGTTCGTTTCCCTATGACTACCTGGCACCCGGGACCTCATCGCTCATCGGGACCCTCCCGGCAGATCGCATGGATCTGTGTGACACGTGCACCAGTGAGTTCAGGCGGCTCGCCCTGGAAGTGAAAGATCTCATCAGGTCGAAACCGGCGCCGCTGAGGAAGGCCCTGGTAAGGACAACGAACCTGGATTACTTCAACGCTCCGGACAAAGGGGCCCTTGAGGACACCATACTCGATAGAATCAGGCGCAGAGCCAGGAAGGCACAATGAAGATCACCTACCAGGGAACCGTCTACCTGGTAGCCTTCACTTCCTGTTATGCCGACCGGAGCAATGGGAGCGCCCGTTGCCTCATCTGCCAGGTCTACCATTCCGAATCGGACATCTGGATAGAAAAACCACGCTGGAAGCTCCATGCACGGAGTCATTTCCGCAAAGGAGAGCTCCCGGAAAGGACGAAGTCGGGCAATGGATCCGAAGGAACAACCACTTATATCTCAGGACGACTCTAAACCATGCAATGAATCCTAAAACGGGAATCATTGTAACGGCAATTCTGGCACTGGTGATATTTGTCGGCTTCGCGCTGGCACCTGCCGGAATACCGACCACACAGCACAATGGTACGCCGCAGATTCCAGCGGCAGCAACGACAGAATTGGGAAAGGCAGGTTTTGAGGGCGACTACTCATTCAACGTGAGCTGGGCGGCCTTCACCTCGCAGACGACAGGCAAAGTATTCTTCGCCTTCGGCAGTGACGCAACAATCAGCAAAACGACCGCAAACGTTTCCTTCACAACGAAAAACTACACGAACGTCACAGGCCTGGACGAGATCGGC
>JAJYLJ010000121.1 GCA_021787835.1 Deltaproteobacteria bacterium
TATACGCGAGTCTTGACGAGATTTCACACAAGTACGGAAAACATACGGTACAGCATGGTGCGAGTCTTCCTGCCGGGCTGCAGGCACAGCATGAGGGTGAACGCGGCGATGTCCCGGTGAGGAAAACCTCATTATTGAAAGGCGAGAATCGGCGGCAGAGGCTGGGAATGCCGATGATGCATATAAAGGTCTGAGGCGGTGTGTGACTTTACAGGGGCCCCTCTCCTCTGAGGAGAGGGCTGGGTGAGGTCTTCTGACGTGACATGCTTCAGCGTTTGTCAACGATGCAGCCCTGCCTCCGGTTTCTTCCTTACCTCGGGGTTGCATCCGGCAAACCGCCGTCTACCGGGATGGTTGCGCCGGTTGTTGGCGTCTGACGAGTTGCAAAGTATAATACCGCCCTGCCAACGTGGGCTGCCGTTATTTTTGCCTTGAGCAGATTGCGGCTTTGATAATATTCCTCAAGACCCTTCTCATCTAAGCCTCTTGCGCGCATACGATCAGGCCCGACTTCGGCCCATAGTCCGGATTTGCGCTTGTCATGGGCAAACACCGCATCCGGAGCCACCATATTGACGCGCACACCGCTCTCTGCAAGTTCCAGACTGGCGATGCGAGCCAGTTGGTGTGCCGCTGCCTTCGTAGCGCTATACGACCCGAATTTTGCTCCGGGGGCGAAAACATTCTTGGTCGATATCAAAATAATATCCCCACCTGTTTTCTGAACCTTAAAATGCCGCGCGGCCCGGGAAAGTATATGAAGTGTTCCTTCAACGTTTACCCGTTCCATTCTCTGAAAGATTTTCGGATCCATATCTGCAAGTGATGACACATGCGCTATGCCGGCATTAGCCACCACCAGATCAATGCCGCCCCAGGTTTGAATGATCTGATCAAAACCTTTAGCCACAGACTCCGCATCTGTCACATCAAGGGGAACAGCAATGACTCGCTCCCCATACGTTGATTTCAACTCATTCACCAATGAGTCCAGATTATCACCCGGCAGATCGGTAACAGCCACATGACATCCATTTTCAAGCAGTGCCTGACAAATCCCGGACCCGATTGCCCCTGCGGCACCGGTAATCAGCGCGACTGAGCGTTGTAAAGGAAGTTTATCTTCCCGGTCAAGTTTGGCATGTTGCAGGCTGAAGTATTCCATATCGAAGAGATGTTCTTCACTCAATCCTTCATACCTTCCGCTTGCCGCGATCTTCGTTTTAACAGCCAGAGTCTGGGCAGTGATATCTCTGGCTATTCCGGCATCCACAACATCCTTACCTGCGCATATTGCTCCCAGTCCCGGCATGAGAATCACCCGCGGCCTGGAATCAAAACGTCTGAGTCCGGGTTTCATTTTTTTGGAATGCCGTTCGAAATACGCATCATATTTCTTCGCATACTCAGTTATTGCAGTAGAGATTTGTTCCCTCAGCTTGTCGTCGTCTTCGTATTGCGGGGCGTCAAGCCACAGCGGAAGGGCCTTGGTTCTGATGAGGTGGTCAGAGGTCAGGGGAGGTGTCAATGCAATTTCTTTCCCCCGGTCTGAATCAACAAGGTTGAGCACTTCTTTTGTTATCAGCGATTGCAGGATAAAACGCTGATATGGCCAATCAGCATTTTCGGTGGGTAGAGCCAGCAATCCCCTAAGAATTGACGCCACCTTCAGATATCTTCCTTCTGCTGTTGCGCGAGATGTGGTAATCCTCGTTCTCAAGGGGTTCGTTCCTTTCTTGGCTGCATACTCCTCCGCCCTGGTCACCAGTTCGATAGTTCGTTGATAAGATTCACGCGCCGTCTCGCCCCAGGTGAGCAATCCATGTTTCATCAAGACCATGCCCTTACTCATGGGGAAGGCTTCAAAGGCCCTCGCTGCGGCTTTGGCCAGCGCAAATCCAGGCTTCACATATTCCAGGATAATTACATCCCCGCCCAGTGCATCCCGGACGATCCTTTCTCCATCAGGCCGATTCGTCAGGGCAAGTATGGCATCCGCATGAGTGTGATCAATGTATTTTTTGGGAATAAAGGCGTGCATCAGTGTTTCGATTGATGGTGTTGCCGCTTGAGCGTCAAAGAGATGTGTCCGTAGTTCATTAACCATGGTCTCGTCAGCAAGCTCCGGCAGGGTTCGTAACTGTTGCAGGTATTCAAGGTTCAGCCCGGAATGTCCTTCGGGTTCAATCGTTGCAAGCCTCTGTCCCGAAGCCTTGACGAAGATGGCGGGTGTGGGTTTACCGAGGATATTGGTGAATATTCCCTTGACCGATGTGTTTCCCCCTCCGTGAAGTACAAGTTCTTTTTCCGCTCCGATCAACTGGCCCGTGTAGGTCCTGAGAGCCAGATCCTCTCCCCATTGTCTCCCGTATGTGGCAATGAATTCAGATACCTTGACTTCCGACCATTTGTTTTCCATCGAACTTCCTAATTTACCGGCAACTTTATCGCATTCAGCATGAAGCGTGCATTTTCCAACGTAGTCTTTCCGTCGAATAGAGCGCTTCCACTCACCACGAGGTCAGCGCCCATTTGGGCGATCGCAGCGATATTATCACGTTTTACACCACCGTCAATACAGAGCAAGATCTCTTTATTTGCAGCCGATACCATTTCCTTCAGTTGAGCGAATCTGCTTCCGGTGGAATCCATGAAGGTCTGCCCTTTCACGGCCGGATCTACAGCCAGGACGACAATCATCTCAACATCATCGAGCAAGGGTTCAAGGACCTTAACCGGTGTACCGGGATTGAGTGCGACGCCTCGGATGAGCCCTCTATCCGGGTCGTTCTTATTTTCCATCGTTCCGAGTTCCCGGAGAAGGGGACGGATGTCTTTGCAGGATTCCACATGGACAGTGACGATATCGGCGCCGGCATGAACATAATCCTTCACTTTTACCTGTGGATCCTGAATCATCAGGTGAACATCCTTGAGTAAAGACGTTTTCACGGCCTTTATGAACACCGGTCCCGTTGTCATCATGGGAACGAAACACCCGTCCATAACATCAAAATGGACCGCTTTTATACCTGCCCCTTCAAGCAAAGCCAGCTCGGAGCTCAGATGCATCAGGTCAGCCGATAGAATCCCGGCACTGATGGTCGGCGAAGATGCACGCAGAAGAGAGAAGGCTTTATTGGCTGACACCGTCTGTTTGTCCTATCTTCTTCTGAGAGTTTGATAGAGATCGTACGCTTCTTTGGGCGTCATGTTCTCATGAACGACTTTTCTCACTGCCTGGATCATTGCCGCCGGGGCCTCGCTTTGGAATATATTCCTTCCCATGTCAACCCCTGCTGCACCCTGCTGAATCGCGTTATAGGCCATCTTCAGGGCATCGAGTTCCGGGAGCTTCTTTCCACCGGCGATAACGATAGGGACCGGACAGGATGCCGTTACCGTCTCGAATCCCTCGTCAACATAGTAGGTCTTAACGTACGACGCTCCCAGTTCAGCACAGATTCTGGTTGCTAAACGCATATATTTAGCGTCCCGCGCCATCTCCTTGCCTACTGCTGTGACGCCGAGGACAGGAATACCATACCGGTTACCCATGTCCACCAGACGGGTCATATTGTGTATGGACCTGGTTTCGTATTCGCCTCCGACAAATACCTGAACTGCAAGGGCAGCGACGTTCAAACGGATGGCATCTTCGATATCGACGGCGATCTCCTCATTTGAGAGTTCTTTGAGTATGCTTGGCCCACCGCTTGCTCTCAGGACAATTCCTTTCGTGAAAGTCGGGGGTATGGTTGAACGCACGATGCCACGGGTACACATGAGGGTGTCGGCGTAAGGGAGCAATGGTACAATGGTCACATCCACCCGCTCCAGTCCCGCCGTCGGCCCCAGAAAATAGCCGTGGTCGATTGCCAGCATCACTGCACGACCGGTCTCCGGACAAAATATATTCGACAGCCGGTTTTTCATCCCCCAGTCTAATGAGTTTGAACCTTTTAACCTGAACGGCTCGTTGTTCACGGGAATATCCAGGTGGTAATTGTGCGTTTCTTGAATACTATCTTTGTCGGCCATCATTGGGCTCCTTTTTCTTAGTTTTATTACCCTACTTTTTGCCGTCGCAAAAACCAGGTAAAATGTGTACAAATCATCATTTATATTTTCAAAAGTGAGATTGTCAAGATAATAAATAATTATTTGATAGCCGGATAAAAAAGGGTGAGGTTTTATTCTTTACACTCCCCCTTAAGATAAGGGGGTTGAAGGGAGTTATGATTCATATTCTATCTTCCTCTCTCCTCTCAGGAGAGGGCGAGATGATGTCTTCTGCCGTGGCATGCTTCAGCGTTTGTCAAATATGTACAGGCTGCCCCCTTCTCTCAGGGTCAAGGGGTAGCCGTTAGCCATTCTTGCACCGGACGTCTTGTTCTTAATCATCAGCCGGCTTTTACCGCCACCAAAAATAATCTGTTGAATACCAGTTCCACTTTGCCGTCGCTTCCAGCTTGCCGTACAAAGGCATCTCTGATGATCTGTTTGAATCTTTCTCTATATTCTTCATCGATCGTTATATCGTAGCAGTCCTGGTTTAAGTACCCCGCAATGGCACCTGAAGAAAATATCTGAAAAACTTCCGCCGGTGTGTATTGTGTCTTTATACTTTCTATCCGAGAAAAGACAACACTGAATCCTTCGTCTTCAAATAACTGTTTGTACTCATTCGCCGTTTCCATGAAAAACCAGGGGCTGTTAAAGCGGGCAAATATATCTTTTGTTTTTGTGTCCTGTTTTACGTTTTCTACAGCTTCTACAAAATTGGGCGAATATATTTTTCTCGCAGGCGTCTGAATCCCGATCCTGCCGTTTCTCCGCAAGGCTGAATAGCAGCGTTCGATTACTTTCCTCTGGTCCCTGAACCATTGAAATGCAGAGTTACT
>JAJYLJ010000122.1 GCA_021787835.1 Deltaproteobacteria bacterium
CCTTGCCCTGCTCGGCCAACACCCTCGTTATGGCCGCGGTCAGGGTAGTCTTGCCGTGGTCTATATGACCTATCGTGCCCACATTGACATGCGGCTTGGTACGCTCAAACTTCTTCTTGCTCATAATAACCCTCCTCTAACACCTACCAACGATAGTGAGCAAAGGCCTTGTTCGCCTCCGCCATACGATGCGTGTCTTCCTTCTTTTTAAAGGAAGCCCCTTTTTGTTGAGATGCATCCATAACTTCCATCGCTAAACGCTGTGACATGGCCTTTTCGCCGCGGTTCCTTGCAAATCCGACAATCCATCTTATGGCAAGGGAACGCCTCCTCTCAGGCCTAACCTCAACCGGCACTTGATAAGTTGCGCCGCCCACCCTTCTTGAACGGACTTCAACAACCGGCTTTATATTTTCAACCGCACGCTCGAAGAGCTTCATCGGGTCCTCTTTCATCCGCTTTTCGATGATATCCATCGCTTCATAGAAGATATTTCTGGCCACGCCCTTCTTCCCTTTGGACATCATCCCATTAATGAATTTCGTTACCAAAACGCTATTAAATTTCGGATCCGCGATCACTTCTCTCTTCGGGACCTCTCTCCTCCTAGGCATGATCCTTACCGCCTCCTGATAAATAAACCGTAAGTTATCAATAAACTACTTTGGACGCTTGGCGCCATATTTTGAACGCCCCTTACGTCTATCCTGCACACCGAGGGCATCCAGCGTACCCCTGATAATATGATACCTAACGCCAGGGAGGTCTTTGACACGCCCGCCCCTGATAAGCACAACCGAGTGTTCCTGAAGGTTGTGACCAATGCCTGGTATATAAGATGTAACCTCCATGCCATTCGTAAGCCTTACACGCGCCACCTTTCTAAGAGCGGAGTTAGGCTTTTTGGGAGTGGTGGTATAGACCCTGGTGCATACGCCGCGCCGCTGCGGACATGCATCAAGGGCCGGTGCCTTTGTCTTCTTTTTAATCTTTTCCCTGCCCTTGCGAACCAACTGGTTAATTGTTGGCATCAACACACCTCGTCATCACTAAAAAATGAAAAATCCTTACGCGTTCCACTCTTTCATAAAGAAAGAAACGAGCGCATCACACCACAAACAAAGCCCGCATTTAATACTGGTTTAAATAGATATTGTCAAGAGCTTGTCAGAAATTTGTTATTAGATTTAGATTTGCGACAATATCCCTCTTAAACCAACGTATAAGGAAAAACCTCCTTTTTGACAAGGGGCATCCCTTGATACCTTCGGAATATTAAAAAGGAAAAATAAAAAACTTTAAATTTAATCTACCACTTCCGAGATATGTTGTCTAATGCCAATTTCACCACCGCCAAGCAGGGTCGTCTTCAACCATTCCATTCCGAGCTCCAGAAGCGCCAAATCATTTCCGGCTATCTCCCGCTGTCTTTCGTCAGGCACGACATATACATCCAGGAACCTGCTTTCAAATACAAAACGCCTAAAGCTATCTATATTATAGCAGGCCATGAAAAACATCTGCAGCGTCTTTTCTGGAATGTTTACAAATGGGCCGAGGGACTTTCTCTTCAAGATCAATTCCACCCACCCGGCGTTTGCCTTTTCATATTGCTCTATCCCCTGGTCCTTAAGCCAATCCCTAACCACCCGCTCCTTGCCAAGAGAATGGCCAAGGCAGTGCGGCTCGCTTATCAAGGCAAAGAACCGCTCCTCAGAAAAGGCGTCACTATTATGAAATATCCCGGCACCCAAGGGATAATATCTGCATGCAAGTGGTCTTGTATTGTATATTGAGCAACCAGAATCCAATAGAAATGGGCATGTCTTGGCCTGGCTGTCCGTCTTAAGAACAGGGACGGGCAGCTCGGTCCCCTCGATAATGCTCGGCGCGGAGTACAAAAAAAGGAACTCATCCGACGCAAGGCCGAGCGCATGCTTCATTTGGATGATATCATAAGGCGTCAGCATGATATTGACATCCTTGCAGCACTTTGTGAAACAAGCCATTTCTTTCTCACACGAAAAGGTAAAACTGCTGTCCAAATCCAACCTGACTGGGATGAGGGGTTCTGGTTTATCTTTAGGCGCGTACATGGGTGGCTTCTCCTATGGGCCGGACTTTTTTATAATATAGCCTTAAAGTCCATAAACACAAGTGAAGGGGGAGACCAAATGGAAACCGCAGGCAAGGTCGCAATCGTGACTGGCGCTATAAAGGGCATAGGGCTTGCCATAGCAGCAGGGCTTGCCGATATGGGCATAAAATGTGTCGTAACATATTATGACTGGCTTGACGGACTGGAAAAAATGCACTCAATGCTCAAGGCATCCGGAGCTGATTACCGCGCGATGCCGGTTGATCTTACAGCCCCTGAAGGGGCAAGAAAGGTGACGGAAGAGGCGATAAAACACTTCGGGAGAATCGATATCCTTATAAACAACATAGAGCGAGGCGGCTGGCCCATAGTCCATGGTGAATACACGCAAAGACAATGGACGCTGGAATTTGACACCACCGTTACCGCAAAATGGCGGCTTTTTAATGCGGCCCTGCCGCTTCTCAAGGCGTCCGGAGAAGGTGCGGTTATAAACATTTCATCAATAGCCGGCATGGTTGGAAGATGCGGCCCCGCAGGACCGGTATTCCACGACTGCTACAGCCTTTCCAGCCGTGCCGTCCAGTCCCTTACAAAGACATGGGCCAGGGAGGCTGCGCCTGAAGTCCGAGTAAATGAACTCATGCTCGGCTTCTTCGAGACCAGACACGGCCCGGGAACAAGGGGCTGGAAACTCCTTTCGGATGAAGAAAAGAGTTCGATAGTCAACCACACACTGCTCAAGCGCACGGGAAAGGCCGAAGAGGTAGCCCAGGCCGTAAGATTTCTTGTAAAGGATGCCTCTTTTATGACAGGGGCGGTGTTGAGGCTTGACGGGGGTTATGTCCTTGGGGGTGAGGCATGCGGAGCTGTGCCGGAAGGCATAGTCGCGCCGGGTGAACCGGTCTTCGGGGGCGGCATAGCACCGGATCAGACATAGGGCGACGGGACAAATATCCTTGTGAAAAGATCCTGGGCGTAGCGATCGGTCATCCCTGCTATTAAATCGCAGACCCTGCGCTCATAAGGTATATCCCTTTCGACCTCAACGACATCTTCCTCGAAGAGCCTGATCCGTTCATTGAAAAATATATCCTTGTGCCTTAAAAAATATTCATAGAGATCAAAGAGTATCTTGCGCGCCTTTTCAAATTCATTGTGGACCTGAGGGGCACGATAGACATTCTCATAGAGAAAGGCCCTGAGCTCAAGCATTGCGCCGTAGACATGATTGCTTATGCCAAGAAGCATGGCGCCATCGACAACCTTTGTATTCTGAATAATGTCCCTTATCATAGAAGATATCCTGGAGCTGTGGCTCTCACCAAAGACCTCGCGGCAATTGATCGGGACGTCGTCTTCGTTTATGACATTACTCCTTATGGCATCATCCAGATCATGACCGAGATAGGCGACTACGTCGGCTATCCTGACTACCCTGCCCTCAACCGTGACGGCCCAATCGCCCATGCTGGCAGGAATAATCTCTCCAAATCCTTTTGAATGCTTCAGTATCCCGTCTCTTACTTCATAGGTGAGGTTAAGCCCCTTGCCGCCGTTTTCAAGAACGTCCACCACCCTCAAACTCTGACGGCAATGCGAAAAACCGCCCGGCACGATCTCGTTTAAAATGGTCTCTCCGGCATGGCCGAACGGCGTATGCCCCAAATCATGCGCCAGCGCGATCGCCTCCGTGAGGTCTTCATTGAGCCTCAGTGCCCTTGCTATGGTGCGCGCTATCTCGGCTACTTCAAGCGTGTGTGTAAGACGGGTTCTGTAATGATCCCCCATGGGGGAAAGAAAGACCTGGGTCTTGTGCTTGAGACGTCTGAACGCCTTTGAATAGACTATGCGGTCTCTATCCCTCTGGAATGCCGTCCTAATAGGGCAAGGCGCCACCTTGGCGCGCCTTCCCCTGGTCTTAGAGCTCAGACAGGCCTGCTCGCAAAGGACCATGCCCTCCCTTATTTCGATTTCCTCCCTGATTGTTGCACAGGCATGCGGCCCATCAGGGCCATATCCAGTCTCAGAATACATTGATCTTTTTTACATAGTTCCGCAGGCTACCGCAACGGCAGCAGCAAAGCTTATGTCTTCTTGCCTATAAGTTGATTATAGATAGGCCGTCTGTGGACCAATACATCAAAAAACATATAACTTCCCGACAAAAAGACTGACGCCAACAGATACAGCCTGATGCCGCCGATACCTCCAAGGATATCCACGGCCGACGCCAGCACAATCACGGCTACCGGCAGACATATCCATGATTTTATCCAGGTTACATCAAAGAATCCCTCCCTCAAGACCCACATGTCGATACCTTGGGACACAAATTCAAAAACAATTATGAGCACCACCACGCCAGCTGCGCCTATAATATTGACGTCCACAAATACCAAGGGCAACATTGGGAATGCAAGGGTAAAAACAAGCCTCACAAAACTTGCAAGGCCTTTTTTAACGCATATAGGAAGTCCCACGATCACGTAATGGGCTCCAGAGGCCAGGGTTATGCCAAGCATCACTATTCCATACGCCAAATTTGCATCTTGGGTCTTAAATATAGCAAGTATTGCAAGCCCAAGCACAAGAAGTCCCAATGCCGTCCTTATTCTATGCGTTATAGAACCATCGCGCCAATAAAGCCCTACCGCCAAAAAAATAGTCGCAAGCAAGGCACCGGAAAGAAAGGCGGCTGATACAGTCTTGTCAGGGAATGTATCCGTAAGAAGGATCAGGCCAGCCCCTGTCATCTGAAGGGTTGTCTTAATCTTGGCAAGCTCCGTAACCG
>JAJYLJ010000019.1:0-20132 GCA_021787835.1 Deltaproteobacteria bacterium
CTACCCCAATGCCGGTTTTTAGCGCCACGTATGTTTTTACCTCTTTTGCGCGATCCAGCTACCTAGCCCCTGGCTACGGCCCGCCAATTGCGCTAAGGGTCTTTCAATGTTTTTTAAAACTGGTAAGGGGTAACGCCGCGTGTTAAATAAGGTTTGAAAGGTAACTTGCGGATGATCTCAATCGCTTCTATTGTTTGGCCAGGAGGCAGTCAGTGATGAAAGATATACACGGCGAGCGGATATTGATCCTTGATTTCGGTTCCCAGACCACTCAACTGATAGCAAGGCGGGTCAGGGAGGCGAAGGTCTATTGTGAGATACACCCTTTTAACCTTGATATAGAAGAGATAAGAAAGATGTCCCCCAAGGGCATAATCATGTCCGGCGGGCCTGCAAGCGTATATGACGATGGGTCTCCTCTGATACCGGCCGCCATATTTGATCTTGGCATCCCTGTCCTTGGAATCTGTTATGGGATGCAGCTTACCGCACATCTTTTGGGCGGAAGGGTGGAAAAAAGCGAGCGCCGTGAATACGGCCCTGCCAAACTCTCTATAATCGAGCCGGGCGAGATATTCCATGGCCTGGCCCAGTCTCCTGTAACCCACCAGGTCTGGATGAGCCATGGCGACAGGGTCGAGGCCCTGCCAGAGGGTTTTATAAGCATCGCAACAAGCGGGTCCTCCCCCTTTGCAGCCATGCGGCATGGTACACGCCCCATATTCGGCGTCCAGTTTCACCCTGAGGTGGTCCACTCCGAGATAGGGGTGGATATTATCCGCAATTTTCTCTTCAGGGTCTGCGGATGCGAACCCCTCTGGGACATGCGCTCATTTGTCGAAACGGCGACAAAGGAGATACGCGCGCGCGCCACAGGGAAGAAGGTCATCTGCGCCCTTTCAGGCGGCGTGGACTCAACTGTCACGGCCCTGCTTGTAAACAAGGCTATAGGAGAAGACCTTGTGTGCGTATTCGTGAACAACGGGCTTTTGAGAAAGGGCGAGGCCGAAACGGTGCTGTCATTCCTTAAAGGCCTTGGGTTGAGCGTACACTATGTGGATGCAAGCGAGCGGTTTCTTGACAGACTTGCTGGGGTCAGCGAGCCCGAAAAAAAACGAAAGATAATAGGTGAAGAGTTCATCCGCATATTCGAGGAGGAGGCCGGCCGTATAGGCGAGGTCCATTTTCTTGCCCAGGGTACCCTTTACCCGGACGTGATAGAGAGCGTTTCGTTTAAGGGGCCTTCCGCGGTCATCAAGAGCCATCACAACGTAGGGGGGCTTCCAGAGGTTATGAAATTAAAGCTCATAGAACCGCTGCGGGAGCTTTTCAAAGATGAGGTACGAAAGGTCGCGCACGAGCTCGGTATGCCCGAGGAGCTTATCTACAGACACCCATTTCCTGGCCCTGGGCTTGCAATCCGGATACTCGGCGAGGTGACGAGGCAGAGGCTTTCAATACTTAGAGAGGCTGATGCGATTGTAATCGACGAGATGAAGACATCAGGGTGGTATCAGAAGGTCTGGCAGTCCTTTGCCGTGCTTCTCCCGGTGAGGACCGTGGGGGTCATGGGGGATGAGCGGACATATGAACACGTGGTGGCCCTGCGCGCAGTAGACAGCCTTGACGCCATGACCGCTGATTGGACAAGGCTGCCCTATGAACTCATGGCCAGGCTGTCAAACCGGGTCATAAATGAGGTGAGGGGGGTGAACAGGGTCTGCTATGACATAAGTTCAAAGCCTCCTGCAACCATCGAATGGGAATAGGATTTTACCCTTGCCAAGCCCTTTTTTTGCCGTTACGATCTATGGCCGTTCGCCAGAAAGAGGCGGCAGATCATAGGTAAGGACTTAAAAATGGCCATAATTCTGCCCTTCCATGGGATCAGATATGATTTAAACCGCGCGGGCGCCATGGAAGACCTCGTAGCCCCGCCATATGACGTTGTGACCAGAGAGCAAAGAGACCGTCTTGTCGCGCAAAACCCGCACAATATCTTTGCCCTTGAGCTTCCGGATGATAACGGTGGTGGATACAGACATGCCGCCGATACATTTAACTCATGGCTCGATGAAGGGATAATAAAAAGAGAAGATGAACCGGCTATATATCCATATGAAATCGAGTTTAAGGTGGGTGGCAAGGTCTTTTTAAGGCACGGGATCATAGCCCTGGTGAGGATAGAAGACTGGGAAAGCCACATCATCCGGCCCCATGAGAAGACCTTTAACAGCGTAACCGAAGACAGATACAGGCTCCTCAAGGCTACAGAGGCGCAGTTCAGCCAGATATTCGCCATCTACAGGCACAATGAATCGGTCTTGCGCCTTGTCTTGCAGGGGAAATCCATGGCGGGGCCGCTATTTGAGGTGAATGACCAGTCCGGAAACACCCACAGGCTCTGGAGACTGGCTGAAAAGGAATTGATAAGAGGGCTCCATAACGCCTTTCTTGGACAGGCCCTTTACATAGCGGACGGCCACCACCGCTATACCACGGCCCTAAAATATAGAAATGACATGAGGGCGACCTTTGGCATGGATCCGTCGATGCCTTATAATTATATAATGACCTATCTTGTGGATGCGGAGGACCCAGGGCTTATGGTCCTTCCTACCCACAGGATTGTCACTATGGAAGAAGGCTGGGCCTCTTTCGAGGCCCTGGCCCGGATATTTGAAAAAGAAGACATCGTTCTGCCGGAAGGGACAGGACCGGAAGGCGTGGCGTCAGCACTTTCGAATGCCCTTTTGGTATATCCTGAAAGGCGCGGCATAGGGGTGGTCAGGGGCTCCAAAAAGGATTCGGCGCAGGTGTGGTGGCCCAAGCAAGATCTGGGCGGCACATCGGCCCTTGCGGGACTCGACGTATTCATTCTGGAAGAGGTTGTCTTAAAGGCCCTTTCCTGTAAGGCTATAAGCTATTCGTCCGATGCCGTGTCGGCCATCCAGGGGCTCAGCGAAGGTCAGGTGCTTTTTTACCTCAGGGCCGCGCCTGTAGGCCAGATTCTGGATATCGCGGATGCAGGGCTTACTATGCCTCACAAGTCCACCTTTTTTTATCCAAAGATACTTACCGGGCCCGTGCTTAACTCAGTCAGTACGAAGGATACGTTAAATCCGCTTTAAAAGGTCAGGGGGCTGAAGACGGCAAGATAACTTAGGCTGTTCAAATGGCTTGGCGCAACGTTTGGCAAAGAGGTGTCAAGGTCAATCTTTTATTCAAAAAAGTATCTCAGACGGTCCTTTCTGCTTGAGTGCCTCAGACGGTTTAGGGCCTTTTTCTCTATCTGGCGGATACGCTCGCGGGAGACATGAAAACGCTTTCCTATCTCCTCTAGCGTGTATTCCCCATCCTCGCCTATGCCGAAGCGAAGCCTTATTATCTTCTCCTCCCTTGGGCTCAGTGTGGCCAGTATGCTCTTTACCCGTTCGGTAAGCTCCCTCTCCTTCACGCTTTCATAGGGAGAGGCGGCGTCTTTGTTTTCTATGAAGTCTCCGAGCGTGCTGTCTTCGTCGCCGACAGGTGTTTCAAGAGATACGGGCTCCCTCGACGCCTCAAGGATGGAGTATATCTTTTCCATCGGAAGTCCGGTTCTTTCCGCTATTTCGGCAGGGCTCGGCTCACGGCCCAGTTCCTTTACAAGGGCATAGAAGGCCTTGAAGAATTGGCTCCTGAGTTCGAGGAAGTGAACAGGCAGACGGATGGTGCGCGTCTTGTCAAGTATGGCCCTTGTTATGGCCTGACGTATCCACCAGCTTGCGTAGGTTGAAAACTTGTTCCCCTTTGTGTAGTCAAACCTGAAGACAGCCCTCATGAGTCCGAGATTGCCTTCCTGAATGAGATCGGCCAGGGAGAGGCCTTGGTGCATGTAGCGTTTGGCTATGCTTACCACCAGGCGCAGGTTTGCATTGATCATCTGGTCCTTGGCCTTCTCAACCAGGGAATTGTTTTCGTCAACAAAAATTCTCAACTCTTTCAGCAGGGCGTCTTCTTCATATTTTGCATGTATATTGGCAACCGTTTTTACCAGATAATTAAGTTGCTGTTTTTTGGGCTTAAGGGATGGGTCGCGCCTCCTCCATATCCTGATTTGTTCCCTTAATATCTCAAGCTCAGGCCAGCTCGCCTGATGCCCCATTATGGCCAGGATGATACCGTTAAAGCCGTCTCGTATAGTGCGGCTCAGCTCTTCCTCCATCTCGGGGGCCAGGAGTTCATAACGCCCCATTTCCCTTAAATAGGTGGTTGTGATCTCTTCCGTGTCCGAATATTCGCTGACCTCCATGACCGGCGAGATAGCTTCAGTCCCTGAATCTGCTTCAGGGATATCGATGTCTGCTACATCCACGTCGATATCAATATCTTCCTCGCTGGCCGCCATGTCGGATAGTTCCTTTGCTATACCGGCGGCGCTGTCGGCATCTTCAATGATTTCTATATTGTTTTGACAAAGAATGTCGAATATCTTTTCAATTTGTTCTGGGTCCTTGACCTCGTCGGGCAAAAGGCTGTTAAATCTTTCATAGGTAAGCGGCCCCTGCCGCCCAACCTCGATCAGGCGGTCCAGGTACATGTCTGCATCAGGATTTTTTTTCTTGCCGACAATTTTGACGTTCATCATGTGATGGGTCCACATATTTTTATGGATTTATGATAAAAAAATTAAAATAAAAGGCTCTAATATAAAAATCAAGAAAGAATTTTTATAAAATGGAAATTTATAAAAATAAACTGTGTGCCAATAGGCTGCAAGCATGTTTTAAAAATATGAATTATAAAATAAAAGTAAAGGTGCCATACTGGAAATCCTGAGCGCGAACATATGGCCGGTATGTTATCTAACAAAAAACAATAAGGAAGGTTTTAAGTGCCTGATCTACCAGATTTTAAAAAAGCCAGCCGCCTGCGCCTCGCCCTTATATGCGGCGGGCGTTCATCCGAACGGGAGGTCTCGCTTGCCGGTGCCGGCGAGATAAGAAAGGCCCTTGACCCTGCGCGCTATGAAGTCATTACCTATGACCCGGCGATCGACCTTGAAAGGCTTGTGAAGGATGCCGGCAAACTTGATGCTGCGTTTATCCTCCTTCACGGAAAATTCGGCGAAGACGGGACCATACAGGGCCTTCTCGATCTTTTGGGCCTGCCATATCAGGGGTCGGGTGTTTTGGGAAGCGCCCTTGCCATGGATAAGCACTTAAGCAAGACAATTTACTGCCAGGCCGGGATTCCAACCCCTCCGTGGGTGCTTATAGAAAAAGGCAAAAAGATGTCTGCCAAGGAGATTGTAAGCGGTCTAGGGCTGCCGGTCATGGTCAAGCCCGCCTCCCAGGGCTCAAGCGTCGGCATGAGCAAGGTCGTGGATGTGTCAGGCATGGAGGGGGCGGTCAATGAGGCTTTAAGATGGGATGAAAGGGTGGTGATAGAGGTGTTTATGGCCGGACGCGAGATAACATGCGGAGTCCTTGGTCTTGATGACCTTGCGCCGCTTCCAATAGTAGAGATATGCCCTGGTGAGGGGCATGGTTTTTTTGATTACCAGGCTAAGTATAAAAAGGGCGCCTCAAGGGAGATATGCCCTGCCGTCCTCCCCGCCGAAGTAACAAAAAAAGCCCAAGGCTTGGCCTTGCTGGCCCACAAGTCACTGCAGCTTTCCGGATACAGCCGTACCGATATGATCATATCGGATGACGGATGCATATATGTACTTGAAACAAACACCGTACCAGGTATGACATCGACCAGCCTCTTTCCGCAAGAGGCCATGGCCGCCGGCATCCCTTTTGGAAGGCTCCTCGACAGGTTGATGGAAATGGCGCTCATCGCGCACCCTAGGGCATGATTAGATCTGTAAGTCTGATAATCAAACACGGGGCCGAGCTGCCAAGAAAGATGGGCAAGGTGCTCAGTGCCCGCCTTAAGGCGCACGGCATATCTGTTACGGCAGGGGATGTGGATCCTGCGAGTTCCGCTGTTATTGTCCTTGGCGGGGACGGAACCCTTCTCCATGTGGCCGGCAAGGCATATCTCTATGGTCTGCCGCTTCTTGGGATCAACATGGGGGCGCTCGGTTTTTTGACGGAAATCCCCATGGAAGAGATGGACGCGGCCATAGACGACCTGGTTGCGGAACGTTTTGAGCTTGACAGACGGACCATGTTGTCGGTCAAGCTCATGGGCTATGGAGAATGCCCGGCATTGCAATATTATGCGCTTAATGAGGCGGTAATCACAAAGAGGAGTCTTGGCAGGATAATAAGCATTCCCGCCCGGGCCAATGGTCTTTTTCTTACCACATACCGGGGCGACGGCCTTATAATATCCACCTCCACCGGGTCCACCGCATATAACCTGTCAGCTGGCGGCCCAATCCTTCACCCTGCCACCGAGGCCCTTATACTTACCCCGATATGCCCTTTCGCCTTGAATGCAAGGCCTCTGATATTGCCGCCGGATATGGAGGTTTCAATCGATATCCAGAAGGGACAAGACGGCACAATCCTGATCATAGACGGTCAGACCCATTATGATCTTAAGGTCGGCGGCAGAATAGAGATCAAAAAGGCGGCCGGCTATCTTAAGCTGGTTCGTTCTCCATCCAGAGATTATTTTATGATTCTAAGGGAGAAGCTTGGGTGGGCAAAAGGGGTTGGGGGCTAGGCGGAGACGGTCGTCAAACGTCTCCGCGTCCATCCGGATGTTAGACCTCTTCCGGGCCTTCTTTTTTAAATTTGGACATGAGGCGTTCCTTTTCCATCTCCATCGCCTCTTTGCCGGCCTCGATGGCGGATTCGAGTATGGTCTTTTTCTCACCTATGAATTCCCTGCCTCTTTCCAGGAGGCTTGTCGCCCTTTCCTTTATCTCATCAGCCGCATCGTTTGCCTGGTCGCGCAGATAGCCGGCCCTTTCTCTGATGCGTTCCCTTGTTTCAGGGCCCGAGGTTGGTGTCAGCAGTATGGCAAGACCAGCGCCCACTGCGCCTCCGAGCAGAAAAGCCGCTATTATGCTGCCAGCCGAAAATCTTTCTTCACAGTCCATATTTGCCTCCTTTTTTAATAAACCTTTCGGATAAAAAATCCACCGACGCCTTTATGCCGGTAGCCACACCGGCTATCTGGGCGGCCACCCCGGTAATGCCTGAGTTTACAAGCCCCGACATCATCCTTACCGTTTCGCCGGTCTGTCTTGCGGCCTCGAAAAAATCATCGGTCTTGCTGACCTTGTCTTTGATGCTTTCGGTAACGTCACATAGGCTGGAGCTTACCCGCCCGACATTTTCAATTACTGGCGCCACTGTATGATTTACTTTATCATCCATTGAATTGGCCAGTCTTGTCCAGGCATCGGCGGTGCCCCTGCAGTCCTTGATCAAGGGCTCGATATCCTGTTTCAGGGCCGAGATATTTTTTTGCATATCAAGTAGCGTGTTTCGGGCCGCATCCTCAAATTCTTCAAGTCTTTTAAGCACCGGGCCAGCCTGGCAGAGCACGTCGGCCGCCTTTTGTATGGAAGCCATGGCCGCCTCCGTCTGAGAAAGCGTGCCCACGGCCTTTTTGATTAGATTGGAAAGATATAAAGCCAAAAAAATAAAGGCCAGTGAACTTACAAGCGCCGCTATGTCTGTCCATGAAAATTGCATATAAACCTGCTTTAAGGAAAGTTTAAATATTGTCCCCTGTTTTTTTGGATGTTGTCAAGTTTAATATCATCACTTAAGACCGTTTGGCAAGTCTCGCGTAGCCCTTTTTAAATCTACTTGGAATGCTTATGGTAAAATAAATGAAAAACCTATGGAGAGGAAATGGATATGACGGAAGAAAGGCGTCAACTCACTGTAGAAGAGATACATGAGCTTAGGGAGAAACTGCTTAAAAGGCGTGAAGAACTCTGGGAGGAGGTGCGCGAGACCCTGACGAGCAGGCTTGGGCCCGAGTATCGGGATGTCATTCAGACGGTCCGGGAGGAGGAAGACTTGGCCCAGGCAGACCTTCAGGAGGATATAGTCATCGAGGCGTTGAAATCCAGAAAGGCTGAACTTGAGGACATGGCCAAGGCCCTGTGGCTTATGGATAGGGGAGAGTATGGTAAATGTCAGGGGTGCGGCAGATGGATCAGGTTTAAGAGATTGCAGGCCAGGCCTAGCGCAATATATTGTCTCAACTGCGAGGAAAAAAGGGAACGGGAAGGACGAGCCGCGGCTGAATAGCCGGGAAGGAGGTTTGATTATGATAGGCGGTCTGCACCCCCTGATCGGGAAGTGGTATGAAAACGTGGTTACGCAAGATGTCATGCAGGTCATAGACATAGATCATGAAAACGGGGTTGTGGATGTCCAGCATTTTGATGGGACTATCGAGGGGTTGGGTATGGATGAATGGTATTCGCTTGACCTCGAACTGGCCGAGCCGCCCGAAGATATCGAGGGGGCTTTTGATACCATGCAGGAACTGGAAGGTGAATGACGAGAACTGCAACGATAAGTGCAGGGAAAAGATAGCAAAGATATGGGCGTGATGAGGCTTCAAAGATTCCTCTCGTGCGCAGGGGTATGCTCCAGGCGGGCTGCGGAAGAGCTCATTCTGGCCTCGAGGGTAAGCATTGACGGCCAGGCGGTAAGTACGCTTGGCGTCAAGGTTGACCCTGCGTTGAATATGGTCTGTGTTGACGGAAAGAGGGTGGCGCCGGACAGCAACGGGCTGATTTATCTTGCCATGCACAAACCAAAAGGGGTGCTCACCACGGCCCATGATCCATTCGGAAGACCCACTGTTATGGGGCTTTTGAGTGGGTTGCCTTTTCGTGTATATCCAGTCGGGCGTCTTGATCAGGACAGCGAAGGGCTTATACTGCTTACAAACGACGGTGAGCTTGCAAACCGTCTTATCCACCCAAGATATAAGGCCGAGAAGCTTTATCGTGTTACGGTCTCGGGAGTCCCTTCTGGACATATGCTGGATAGGCTGAGGTGCGGGGTGGAGATAGACAAAAAGATGACGCTTCCGTGTAGGATACGTGAACTTGCCCGTAAGGGCCGTTCTACGGTCTTGGAGGTGGTCTTGAAGGAGGGGCGCAAGCGCCAGATAAGGGCGATGTTTGGCAGTATCGGCCACCCTGTGACCAGGCTTGTAAGGTTGAGCATCGGCCCTATAAGATTGGGCGGGCTGGCGCCAGGAGGGTGGCGCAGGCTGGAGGAAAAGGAAGTGGCGGGCCTGGTGGCCGCGCTGGGTTTTATGGAGGCAGACGGTCAGCCTGCCAAGGCGGATGATTTAGGCCGGTCGAGAAGGCGTTTGCGGTAATGGCCAGGGAATTCACAATAGCGACCTACAACGTAAATTCGATAAGATCGCGTCTGCACATAGTGATGCCGTGGATAGAGAAGACCCGTGTGGATGTCTTGTGCCTTCAGGAGACCAAGGTAAAAGATGAGGATTTTCCGATAGAGGTGTTTAAGGACGCCGGTTACAATGTGGTATTTAAGGGACAGAAGGCTTACAACGGTGTCGCTATCGCGTCAAGACATGAGATAGAAAAGACCTTTTATGGTTTCGATGACCTTGAAAACAGCCCGGAAGATGAGGCGAGGCTTATCCGGTGCATGATACAGGGTGTGGTTGTCGTGAATGCCTATGTGCCGCAGGGAAGAAGTATTGATAATCCGGCATTTCAATACAAGCTTAGATGGTGTCAGAGGATAAAGGAATTGTTTGAGCGGAATTATATGCCTCAAACGCCCCTGGTCTGGTGTGGGGACCTCAACATAGCCCCCCAGCCTGAAGACGTCTATGCGCCAGAAGAGCTCGAAGGCCATGTCTGCTATAACAGCATGGTGAGAAAGGCGTTTTATGACGTGATGGGTCTAGGGTTTACTGACTTATTCCGCAGGTTCAATCCGGGGCCGGGGCATTATACATTCTTTGACTATCGGGTGCCGAATGGGATAAAGCGGCACATGGGGTGGCGCATTGACCACGTGCTCGCAACCGAAGAGATGGCAGGTCTGGCGACGGGCTCTTATATAGACATGGAGACCAGGCTTGCCGACAAACCCTCTGATCACGCCGTCCTTGCGGCGTCATTTTTGATTGTTTAGCCGCCCGTCGGCCAGGCGTTAGGCAGGCTGCTCCAGCCGCCATCTGTTTATTAGGGCCCATTTGCAATCTAATAGGCGGCACGCCGGTTGAGCAAAGGCCTTAGGCTTTGTATCCGCTTATGATATCAGATGATTTTTCGTAGGCAACAAGGGCCCTTTCAATGCATCTGTGCATGTCCTGTCTGCTAAGGCCAAGCCGGGTAAGCAATTTGGGATTTATTTTATGTCTGAAGCCGTCCGCTCCAACACCCAAGCCTAGTTGGACGGCCAGGATGTTGCTGAGCGCAAGCAGTGATGAAAGGTCGTCTTGGATATATAGATCAGGGTCATGGTGATTGCGGACGGCACGGGCTATGTCCGGCGGGAAGTCCCACTGCATCAGTATCTGAGAGCCTATGACTGCATGGTCCACGCCCATTGTGTACCACTCCGCCTCTGTAAAGGTAAGCCTTTCTTGTTGCGCAAGCGTCAAAATCTCATCAAGCCTGCCGCCCACGAACATGTTGAGCACGATCTTGCCTATATCGTGCAACAGGGCCGATGTAAACAAGACCGGCTGGTCCGGGTATTCACACATCTTCGCGAGGAGTTCGGCTATAAGAGCGCTCGCCATCGAGTGCTGCCAGAGGTCTTCGGGCTCCATTTGGTAGCCATGCAGAGGTCTTGTAAGATAAGGCGCGCCGGCGCTGGCTATAAGTATTTCGCGTATCTGTATCTGGCCGAGGAGGGTGAGGGCGGTATGGAGATCCGTAACCTGTCTCGGGAGCCCAAAAAGCGCTGAATTTGTAAGACGCAGCATATTTGCAGTAAGCGCAGGGTCAAACTTGAGGACCTCGACGAGCTGGGCCGTGGTTCCATTGGGGTCGTCAAGCACTCTAAGGGCCTTGGTGACCACCTTTGGAAAGGTCGGAAGCTCTACCAGATTGTCAAATATGTGCTCCAGGGTAAAATCGATCTGAGGGCACGGTATCACAGATTCACCTCCATTGATCCGGGCAATGTTACATCAATTCCGTCCACGCCTACAACCATTCTGACAGACCTGTTGTGCGGTCCGCCGACGTGTTCGCCATGAATCGTCACCCCGTTGCCCGCAAGTATTGTCTTGGCGGCCGTATAGATTTGGGCGCCAAGGCCTATATCAACAGGCTCTTCGATAAATCTGGCCGCCCCGACAAGCCACACCTTGAGGTCTTCTTTTTTTGAGCCTTTTCCTAAAAATCTATGAAAGAGCATGGCGAGTCCGCCTGCCGCATCGAGGGCCATACCCTTAAAATCTCTTGGGTCGTCGCTTGAAGGCAGGCGCGGCAACACAATAACCGCCATCCCAGCGCAGACCGAGACCTGGTCCTGCACGCAGACGCAAAGCGTTGAACCAAGAGATTTGGCCTCAAGACGCACGCCCGGGCTGTTGTTTATGGCCAGATTACCTTTTTTGACCACGATGTTCGTCATGCAATGCCCCGCCGGTATTTTTTATTTTTGAGACTGTCGGCACGTTTCAGGCCGGGCCGTATGCCGCCGTCAGATAAGGCTGCGCCAGCCACGGTCCCGAAAGGTTACGATAGTCTTTTTCATTTTATTCTATTATAGATTCGGCTGGAAGGAAAAATTTATAAAATCCGATTTTTTTAATCCATATGGTGACTTTTGATATTTTATCCCTATTTTTGGAAAAGGAGGTGCGATTATGAAAGAGGCCATGTTTTATGAGACCAAGGGTGACAAGAGCGTTTTGTGCAGGCTGTGTAACCATTTTTGTCGCATCAAGGACGGCGGCAGGGGCATATGTGGAGTAAGGGAGAACCACAACGGGGTGCTTGTGAGCCTGGTGTATGGCAGGCTTGTCTCGGCCAATCTTGACCCGATTGAAAAAAAGCCGCTCTTTCATTTTCTTCCTGGCTCGACTTCTTATTCCATCTCGACAGTTGGCTGCAATTTTCAGTGCGCCCATTGCCAGAACTGGCAGATATCACAGTTCCCACATATGAACAATGGCGAGATCATCGGGGAAGACCTCTCGCCTGAAGAGGTCGTGGATGCAGCCGTCCTCGATGGTGCAAAAAGTATAAGCTACACCTATGTTGAACCGACTATCTTTTATGAATTTGCATATGACTGCGCGCTTTTGGCCAAAAAAAAGGGGCTGAAAAACGTCTTTGTCAGCAATGGCTATATGAGTCCCGAGGCGGCAAGACACCTTTCTCAGGTCTTAGATGCCATCAATATAGATATAAAAGGCTTTACAGATAAATTTTATCATGAGATATGCAAGGCGAAGCTGAAACCCGTCCTTGAAAATGTCAGGCTCTTGCATGAGCTTGGGGTATGGGTTGAGGTGACCACGCTTATCATACCAGGGCATAACGACTCACCTGAAGAGCTTGCTGACATTGCAAGGTTTATAAGGGGCGTAAGCCCTGCCATGCCCTGGCACGTTACAGCGTTCTTCCCCACCTATAAGTTGCAGGACGCGCCTCCAACCCCTGCCTCATCCCTGCGTCTCGCCAGGGATATAGGGATCAATGAGGGGCTTAAATATGTCTATGAGGGGAATATCCCGGGTGCTGGCGGCGAGAATACATATTGCCCGTCATGTAAGGCCGAGGTCATAAAGAGGCGCGGGTTCCGGATAGGCGAGAACAGACTGAAAGACGGCAAGTGCGGAAACTGCGGGACCGCCATAGAAGGCGTCTGGGCCTAAGCCTGTTTCTTCTTTCTGGGCGGGCGTCTTCCCATGCGAAGATAGATAAAATCCTTTATGGCCTCATAATAAAAGTCTTCGGTGGCCTTTTCAAGACCGTATCTGCCAGGGCTCGGCACGATCTGAAACTGGGTCGATTCTGAACGGCTCTCTGCAACCAGCCACTCGACCTGGGTAATGGAAACGGCTTCGTCGCGGGAGCTGTGGAGAAAAAGCACCGGTTTTGTATAAGAGCGCATATTCTGTCTGTTTGGAAAGGGGTCAGTCTCCAAGCCATCTACCGGTATGCCAAGGCCTGTCAAAAAATTGGGCGTCTTGTCAAAGGCGCTCTCCAGGATCAGGCAGGATGTGTCCTCTTGGTGCGTCGCTGCAAGCCCGAGGGCTACAGCGGCGCCGATGGATCTGCCCATAATGACTAGAGGGCCTGTCCTTGACCCGTCCGAACGCCATTTCGTTATCACGTTATAGACAGCCTCGGCGTCATGCGGCAGTGCGCTTATCGACAATTCGCCGCCGCTTTCCCCACAGCCGCGGAAATCAACAGCCATAAACGTCATGTCGAACCTGCCGAGGCCGGCTGCCATATCGAGGATATCGCTTTTCGTGTCTCTTTCTGACGGGAAGAAAAGCACGTCAGGCTCCCCTTCTTTACCCTGTTGAAAGATCTTGCAGACAAGCGGGACGCCGTCTTGCGCCGGGAGGCCAAGCGGCAGCCAGCCGGGATCGCCCCCGGCGCCGGCGCCGCTCTTTGCCAGAAGGGCGCGCTCATCAGCGCTGCCGAACAACCCTGCTATCACCGTCTGGCTGTCCATGAAGGAGGTCTTTTTTATTTCCACCAGGCCCGTCTCTCCAAAAAGTCCTTGGCCTGCCGCCTTAAAAATCCATCCGCAAAACCTTGATGCCCTATGTAGGCAAGGCAATGCCCTTTAAATGATTCAAGAAGGTCTGTCAAAACCCTGTCCTTTTCGGCATGATCTATGAAATTGCGTTCCACTTTTTTTTCAAAATAGACAATAGGCCCTTTGGCCTTGAGAAACTCCTCGATCGCGGCATCCCCATTGGACAGGCTGGCAAACGTGCGTGCGGCCGCCTCAATAGGCACCCTCGCCATGAATCCTACCAGCCATCTGTCACCCGCCACCTGCCGCGAATAGTCGTAAAATTCGACTGCAAGGCCGTTTGGCAGGTCTATCTTCTCAATAAGTCTCATGGCCTTAGGCATCAGTGCTTAAAGGCCCTCTGGCCTGTAAAGACCATTGCAACCGGCGGATCGGCCTCGTTGCACGCCTCTATCGCCTCCCAGTCACGGAGGCTCCCGCCAGGGTGGACAACCGCGCTGACCCCTTGCCGGATACCCACATCCACTCCGTCCCTGAATGGGAAGAATGCGTCGGAGACCATCACGGAGCCGATGAGCCCGCCCTTGTCAGCCTTTACTTGGACGTCTATTCCAGACTTTTTTTCCTCAGCGCCGTCTTCCCCTCTTTCCATTTTGAGTTCAAGCTCCTTGTAAGGGATGCCGTATCTGTCATGGCAGAGTATGTCGGCATATTTGGTGTATGCTTTATAGATCGCTATTTCGGCCACACCTACCCTGTCCTGCTCTCCGGTGCCGATCCCGACGGTTACACCGTTTTTTACATATATGACCGAATTTGAGGTTATGCCCTGTTCTACTGACCAGCCGAAGACTATGTCTTCATACTCCCTCTCGTCAGGCAATCTTTTTATCTTATAGGTTTTCCCTTGGTATTCGCATTCGGCCGGTTTTAAGTCTTCTTTTACGCGGATACGGTTTACCGGCGACTGCTGGATGATGAGCCCGCCGTCAATGAGGCTTTTGAAGTCGATAAAGCGTTTGTTCCAGTAGGCTGAAAGGTCTTCTATCCGTCTTATTTCTATGATCCTTAGGTTTTTTTTGCGCGCCAATATGTCAAGGGCACCGTCTTCATAGCCAGGCGCGCATACCACCTCAAGGTATTGAGCGGCCAGTGCCTCGGCTGTCGCCTTGTCAATCGCCCTGTTTAGTGACACGCAGCCGCCGAAGGCAGCGATGCGGTCAGCCCTTAGGGCCCTTGCAAAGGCCTCTTCCGGCGTCTCCCCATAGGCGACGCCGCATGGATTGTTGTGCTTGACGATTACGGCGGCGGGTCTTTCCATGAGAAATTTAAGAACATTCAAGGAATTGTCTATATCGGTAAGATTTATCTTGCCCGGATGCTTGCCGGCCTGCCGCATGGCCGCCTCGTCAATAGCACTTACAAGACCGCCGCCTGGCCCTATATACGAGCACCCTCCCATGACCAGATTGCCGTTTACAAGCTCATACAGCGCTGCTTCCTGATCTGGATTTTCCCCATAGCGCAGGCCCCTTTGTTCGAGTTTGCCGGTCTTTTCGTTCTTAAATGTCCATGTCCGTTTGCGATAGACGAGGCTCTGGCCGCCAAATGAGATGGTGATGTCGTCAGGGAATTGGTCCCCGAGTATGGTCCTGTACATCTCCTTCATATCTTTCATGGTAAGTGCTCCTTTTGAGCTTATATACCGAGCTGTTTTTTTAGTTCATTCACAGGCAGGACGCCTGAATGGAACAGTCCGTCGGGAAATATATAGGTCGGTGTGCCGGTCACGCCTTTTTTCCTAAGAAAATCAATGGTGTCTTCAACTTTTTTGCTTCCTGCCGCGCACTGATTATCAGACCTGTATTGTGACCTTAGGCCGTCAATGCCTTTGTTGTCGCAAATAATGGAGATAGCCTCCTCTTTTGCGCCTTTATGAAACGGCAACGGAAACAGGAGCACCCTTAGTTCCAGCTGCCCGGCCTCGGCCATCGGTACGATTACCTCTTCGGCCTTTTTACAGTAAGGGCACTGAGGATCGGTCACAAGATAAACGACCTTTCCCTTGCCTATTTTGAAGGCGGTGAGCGCAGCAAGGTTTTTCATGTCATCAGGGGAGAAGCGGTTAAGGGCCGCCGCCTCCTCCTGGGTAAGGTTCTTTCCGTCGGAGGTCCTGAACATCTGGCCCGCCAAAAGAAACCCTCCCTTGGCGTCGGCGTATACGATCCCTGTCTGTCCATTTAATTTAAGTTGCACCTCGCAAATGCCTGGGGCCGGGCTTGGCGATATCTTTATGACCTTTATATCAGCCTTCTTGAAGATTCCGGTAACCGCCTTTTGAATGGCATCGGGCTGAGGACAAGGCCCTGCCGCAAACGATGCCCCAAGGCCGGTGATGAGCGATAAGAATACGAAAAAAACAGACATAGACAGGTTTTTTTTCATAACGTGCCTCCCATTTTTGTTGAATAAGTTATAAAAAGCGCGCCGCTTCAAGACAGCCAGGCCGCGCCAAGCCTCATGCAGACATTTAATCCCCACGGAAGGACAAGGCTGTTATTAATGCCGACCGATCTTAAGAAACATTGGCTTTCATAAGATCTTGTGCCGGCGTTGCATATCAATATAAACATCTTGTCCTTTGGGAGGGATTGGTAACTGCTTCTGACTTTGTCGTAAGGCATGGATATCCATTTGTCTCCAAACCGCTCAACAAGACCGGCCGCCTCTTTTGAAGACCTGAGATCAAGGGCCGTCCAATCCGGATGATCGGATGTACCGTCCATCCAGGCCATGAAGTCCTCGACCGGCACTGTCTTTAAGCGTCCGGAGACAAGGTTGTCCGCCACGTTTGCAACCGCGTTCAAGACGTCGACGGCGTTTGAAAACGGCGGCGCATAGGCAAGCTCAAGCGTGCTGAAGTCGCTTATAACCGCCCGGCGCTCGATGAGTCCGGCAGCCGCATTTATCCTCGCCAGGAGCCCGTCGCCCATCTGACCGAAACCCTGGAGCCCCAGCACCCTCTTTGTGGATCTTTCAATGATCATGTCAAGAAACATGAGGGCCTGGCTCGGGAAAAAGTGCGCCCTGTCGGACTGCACGCACTGGGCGTTTGCGGCATCAAAGCCCTCGGCCCTTGCGACCTCGAGGCTTATGCCGGTTGACCCGACGCACATATCAAAGACCTTCATAATGAAGCTTCCGACGCAGCCCTGAAACACGCTGGGTATCCCCCCGAGGTTGTCAGCCACCACACGGCCCTGACGGTTTGCCAGTGAGCCAAGGGGCGCGTAGAATTTTTTGCCCGTTACTATGTTCGGGATCTCAACGCAGTCTCCGGCGGCATAGATATCAGAATCAGAGGTCTGCATCCTCTGGTTGACGATTATCGCGCCCTGGGGCGACACCAGAAGGCCAGCGTCCCTGGCAAGCTCTCCTCTCGGGCGGACACCGGCCGCCATGACAACAAGGTCCGCCGGCAGCTCTCTCTTGTTTGTGACGACCTTAGCCACCCTTTTGCCGCCGCCTGCCTGAAATTCCTTTGCAGCCTCTTGGGTGTAGACCTTTACGCCGTGTTCGTTTAGATGTCTCTGGACCATGGCCGCAATAGTTGGGCTTACTATCCTGGGCAGGATCTGCGGCATGAATTCCACTATGGTAGTGTCAACACCCCAGAGATCGGCAAGCCCTTCGGCCATCTCTATCCCTATCGCCCCGCCGCCTATTATCACCGCGTTTTTTACCTTGCCCCTGGCTATGTCTTCCTTTATGGCCAGGGCCTTGTGCAGGTCACTTATGACATATACGCCTTCAAGCTCCCTGCCGGGCACGGGCAGCACATTCGGCCTGCTACCGGTTGTGATAACCAGTTTATCATATTTTACCGCATCCTTTTTGCCTGTGGCTACGTCTTCCACATGGACGAGCCTTTCCTTTCTGTCAATAGATACGGCCCTTGTAAGCGAACGGACGATTACACCCTTTCCTTCCCTGAAGAAGTAAGGGTCTCTCACCATGTGGAAACTCGTGGACCGGAGTTCCTTTTCGTCTGATACATCCCCTGAGACAAAATAAGGTATGCCGCAGCCGCCGTATGAGATGAAATCGTCCTGATCTATCATGGTTATCCCGGCCTCGGGCATGAGTCTCTTCGCGCGGCTGGCCACCTTTGGCCCGGCAGCCACGGCCCCTATGATAACAATCTCCATATAAACAATTCGCCCCCTGCTAAAAAATAGACCCTGCACGACAACCTCACGACGAGATTTTATGCAAGGGCCCTGAAATTTTAGGTATAGATAATTAACAGATAATCAAGGATTAGGTAAGGGTAAAAGACGGTTTTTTTTAAGTTAAGACAGGGCCACGGGAAGGAAGGCGGAGGAATGCCCGATGTGCGGGCTGGTTCTAAAAATACCGGCCCCGGCGGAGGGTGCGGACAAAAACCGGGGCCGGCGGACCAGCAGCTGTTTTTATTTTTTGCTAGAACTTCACGCCGGTCTCCACTGCGAAGAGGTATTTGCCGCTTCTTGCCCTTCCATTGTCGTCGGAAAAGCCATTGTCTGCATGGGTGTATGAGGTCTCGGCCCTTAAATATACGTTGTCGGTGAAGTTGTACGTGGGGGTAAGCGTAACCGAATATATGTAATCCGCATCCGTGCTGTCCAGATATATCCGGCTTCCGCCCTGATCGATGTATTCCAGGCGCAGTGGAAAAGACCATTGGCCAAAGGCCGGGGATATATAGAGGGCCGCGCCGATCGAGGAGTCATTGCTGGAGTATTTGTCCATAGAGCTGCTCCACTTCCAGTAGTCCACATTGATCGCCATATAGACATTCGCAAGCGTGTATTCCGCCACTATGCCCGTAAGATGTCTCATATCGTTCAAATGATAATGATAGAGATTCAGTCCAAGGCCGTAGGCAGATCCGCTTACACCCGCCTCCCACGAGTCTGAGTCTTGTCCGCTGCGGCTAAATAGCACCCCGTCCCTGTCGTAATCCGTGCGGTATTCTTCATCATCGAGTCTATGCCTGAATATGCCGCCCCAGAGCCTTAGGTCTTCGCTGAAGGCGTAGGTCAGCCTTGATCCGACGGCATTGTATGGCTGCTGTGAGGCGAGCGCGCCGACCGTGATATTCCGGTTGTTAAATGTGTATGTGCACTCGTAGCCTGAATTTGGCCGCAGCAACCCTGCTTCTACAGAGAGGGCATCCAGGGCTTTGATGGGCTTCAGGTTTATAGAGGCGTATTCGACGCGGAAATTAGGGGTTGTATCGTTCGGCGCATCGAAGACAGAGGGCGTCGTGACACCACCCAGGCCGACCGTAAAGCCAAGGAGGCCTCCTTGCATCTCGGATGAGAGCTCGAGTAGCAGGTTTGAAAGGACGAAATTGCTTGCCTTGTTGCCAGCCCCCTCATTTGTCGTTGAAAAATATCCGCCACTGATACCGCCCGTAATATTCAAATTATCAAGATAAGGGCTTAATATTTTTAGTATCTTTCTCTTTTCGCCCCTTTCTTCCTCCGCCCTGCTCTCTGTCAGTTCTTCTTTTACCGTCTCAGATACCGTTTCGGGCGCCGCGGGTCCTTTTTTGGACGAGGGCCTTGATTCAAGTTCCTGTACACGCGCCTTGAGGGAGTCCATCTCCTTCACTTTTGATCTCAGCTCTTCCAACTCTTTTCGTATGTTGGTCTCGTCGTTTATATCTTCGCTCCATGCCTCGTTAAATAGCGAAAGAGATAAAAGAGCCAAAAGCAAGCCCATGAAAAAGATTTGCTGTATCCCTCTAAAAACACCCCTTGACCCAAATCTACGATTCATTTTTACCTCCTTATTATTATTTTTATTTGAGAGCACCACTAAACAATCCGTCATCCCCGCGGAGCTTATTCCGGTAGACAGCAAGTGAAAGACAGGGGTCTATCTCGTTTTTTTTTACAGCCTCCCTGCTTACATGGGCATGAACAATATGGATTTTTTAGAACTTTTCCTGTAAATTAAAGTTTCCTTTCAATAAGGAATCCCGCTTTCCCCTTTATCAGCGGGCTGTCCTTCAAAGCCACGCACCCATCCTATAATCCTCTCTTTTATTGCGAGCGTGGCCGCTACAGGTAAAGGGTCCAGTTGACTCCCGGAAGACAGCACTATCTCGGCAAATGCCCTTTCAGGCGGCATGGCCTTTCTGTACGGCCTGTCCTGTATCATCGCCGAAAAGGCGTCCGCTACGGAGAGTATCCTTGCCCCGAGCGGGGTTTCATCGCCCTTTAAGCCGGCCGGATAACCATTTGCGTCATATCTTTCGTGATGATGGAGCACCATGTCCTTGATGCCGCCCTCCTTCTGAAAAGAGCTCACCGACCCTATAATCTCAGCCCCTATCTCAGGATGCCTTTTTATGTATTTCCACTCCTCTTCAGTTAATCTGCCTTTTTTGGAGAGGATATAGTCTGGCATACCTATCTTGCCGATGTCATGCAGATGACCAGCTAT
>JAJYLJ010000019.1:20232-24119 GCA_021787835.1 Deltaproteobacteria bacterium
AGCGGAATAGCCTTTGTCTTTATTGCCTTCATTGCCGCTGTTTTAGCCTTATGCGATACCTTGTCGCTAAAGATTATGACTGCATCTACCCTGTTGATCTTTTTAGCTATTTCTGTTTCGAATTTTGTGAAAACCTTTAATGTTATGCCAAGTCTTTCCGCCTCATTCATATAATGTTTTTCAAGTCTGTCCATCCCGCCGATTATTGCGACGCACACAGGCATTCTCCTTTCAGACCGCTTCTGAAATTGTCTTTCTTAAATAAAGTTTTAATTGTGATTTAAATATGTAACACAAATTTTAAAAAAATAGCAAGATAAAATCAACCAAGACATAAAAACCTTCCACCCCAATAGATTACGAAAGATATGACCCATGCCAGGGCCAATTCATAGCCGATCATAAATAACGGCCAGCGCCATGAATTTGTCTCGCGTCTCACGACCGCTATGGCAGCCATGCACGGGACATAGGTCAGTACGAATGCCATCAGGGTATATGCCACAAGCGGGCTGTAGAACGGCTCTTTTTGTAGCGACGCCTTGAGGTCATCAGCGCCTTCTTCCCCTGCGCCCACGCTGTAGAGGGTCCCAAGGGTGGATACGACCACCTCCTTTGCACCGAAGCCTGCAAAGAGGGCTGTGCCTATCTTCCAGTCCCCGAGGCCTATGGGTTTAAGGAAAAAGGCAACGGCGTGGCCGATCCTGCCTGCAAAGCTCTGTTCGAGTTGCTTCCCGGCAAGCTCATTTTCAAGGACTTTGGCCTCATTTTTGTCGTGTGTCGCCTCAATCCTGGTTTTGTATGTCTCTTCAAGCCGTGGACTTGCAGGAAAACTCGAGAGGAACCAGATGACAATCGATATGGCAAGGATGATGGTCCCGGCCTTTTTCACATATAGCCATGCCCGTTCCCACATGTGTATCAACAGGCCTTTGAGCGTTGGTACCCGATAAGGCGGCAGTTCCATTACAAATGGCGCGGCGGCACCGGGCAGGAGATATGTCCTGAATATCTTCGCCATGGTTATTGCCAGAACAATACCAAGGACGTAGATGGAAAAGATGACGTTGCCTGCCATATGCGGGGCAAAGAATGCACCTGCAAGGAGGGTATAAACCGGAAGCCTTGCGCTGCAGCTCATAAGGGGGTTTATAAGTATGGTCACTATACGGTCGCGCTCATTTTCGATGGTGCGGGTCGCCATTATGGCCGGTATGTTGCATCCGAATCCGATGAGCATTGGGATGAAGCTCTTGCCGTGCAGGCCGATCTTGTGCATCAGCCGGTCCATTATAAAGGCGGCCCTGGCCATGTAGCCCGAGTCCTCCAGGATGGCGATGGCTAGAAATAAAAACATTATGTTGGGAACAAAGACCAGCACTCCGCCTGCGCCTGCAATCACACCATTGGTTATAAGGGATCTCAAATAGCCTTCGGGCAGGACCTCGCCGGCCAGCATGGACAGCCGCTTAAACCCCTCCTCGATCCACTCCCCTGCCGGTCCGCCCATGGTGAAGGTAAACTGAAAGATAAGCCAAAGGAGCCCCATGAAGATCGGGATGCCGAGCAGCCGGTTGGTAAGCACCGCATCTATTCTGTCGGATATCGTGTGTCGGATCTCAATGGTGGAACGCACCGCCTCCCTGCATGCGCCAGAGATGAACCCGTACCTTTGTCCCGCGATGGCGGTCTCCGGAGATTCCCCTGTAAGCTTCTCGATGCGCTCCGCGCTTTCTCTTATCTGTCTTTCTATCTCGGTGGATTTGACCTTTTTTTGCACCTCCTTGTCGTTTTCCAAGAGCTTTATGGCCATCCACCTTGCGCCATATCTGCCTGCGACCTCTTTAAGCGCGTGGTCGTTCTCGATAAGCCCTTGTATCCTGGCTATCTCCTCTTCAATTTCCGTGCCATAATCAACAATCTTATCTCTCTTGAGCTTCTCAAGTGCCGGCATGTTTACAATGGCGTCCAGGACCTCCTCCATCCCCCTCTCTTTATGTCCTACTGTTTGAACGACAGGGGCATTGAATAATTGGGTCAGTTTTCTGATATCAAATTCATACCCGCGGGCCTTGGCCATGTCGCTCATGTTGAAGACCAGGATGAGCGGCGCGCCCAGTTCCATGATCTCAACGGCAAGATAGAGGTTTCTCTCCAGATTGGAGGCGTCGATTATGTCCACCACCACATCCGGTCTCTCATCGATCATGACATCCCTTGCCACCACCTCTTCTGCTGAGTAGGCCGTGAGGCTGTAAGTGCCTGGAAGATCAACGATATTGATCTCGTGTCCTTTATGTTGTACGAAACCCTCCTTGCGCTCTACGGTCACGCCGGGATAATTCCCCACATGCTGTCTTGCGCCTGTCAAATTGTTGAAGATGGTGGTCTTGCCCGAGTTGGGGTTGCCCGCAAGGGCGGCTGTTATCTTTGGTTTCATTACTATTTCTCCTGCCGTTTTGTTTTTTTAAGACCCTTGCATTGATCGGGAGTCATGCAGGGTTCTCTCCTTTGTCTGTCTTAATTTTGGTAGAGCATATAATTTTAGCTATTCCTAAATAAATATTCAAAAAAAATTATCTAACGTTAATTTTCTGCGCCATCCCGCGGCCCAATATCAGACGGCCTTCCTTGATGCCTATGATGACAGGCCCATCCGGTGGATTCTTTATCATCTCGATCTCAACCCCAGGCACAAGACCCAAGGCCGACAGCCGCCCTTTGAGCTCACAGCCTGCATTAATCGTCACCAATCTGACCTTCCTGCCGTTTTCAACCATTGCAAGCGGCACGATCAATTCCTCCTCATGTCTGCCATCCTCACTGGACCAACTCAACTTCTAATGATTCCACATCATCCTTACGCAGGGAGAGGTGATAACCCTTAACCTTGACATCAATGGGGTCGCCAAGCGGGGCGACCCGCTCTACCTCCACCAGGGAGCCAGGTGTCATCCCCATTGCCGCGATCCGTCTGTTTGTCTCGCCTCCACCCCTGATCTTTATGATCTTGGCCCTTTGCCCCGGCTTTAAATCCTTTAGATTGCTGCTGGCCATAGCCTTTCCGCCTCCTTGTGTTATGCGTTGTCTAAGCTCTTCAAGCGTCATGGAGATACATTTTTCGCAGTTTTCCCGGCCTGCCGTATGGTCGCAGTAATGTCTGAAACCTAAAATCCACTTGTTGCCGCCCCGGGGACAGGCCTCCAAGAACTCTGCAAACTGGACGAACCGTTCCAGGATGACCTTTGGGATGGAATGCTCCATCCGGCAGGCGGCCGGGTCGGCCTCAGCCTCGTCAACCGCCAGGACATTCACAAAAAAATCACGCAGGACCTCATGGCGGCGGACAACATCCTCGGCGACGGCGCGGCCTTTCGGTGTGAGCGTGACCAGATCGTGGGGGGTGTAGTTGATGAGGCCTTTTTCAGTCAGCGCCCGAAGCGCCCCGGTGACGGATGCATTACTGACCTTGAGCCTTTTGGCTATATCCTTGGGCCTGGCCGCCTGTTTCTGGGCTATGACATGAAAAATGGCCTCGATGTAATCCTCTAGGCTGGCGCTCAGCGCCTCAACAGCGGTCATGTTTTATACCTCGTGTAATCCTATCAAGATAATTTAGATATAACATAAATAATATGGTATGCCTAAATTTTTGTCAAGCCTTTTTGTAAGACCCTTGCCGGTCTCTTGTCAGGGCGTAGCGGGACAGCGTCTTACGCTACACCGGTTAATTTATATAATGGATACAATTGATACACACTGGAGGTAGCATATGAGGACCAATGTAGTGATTGACGACGGTCTCATGGAATCGGCCCTCAAGGCATCTGGGAAAAAACAAAGGAAGATGTCATAGAAGAAGGTTTGAGGTTGTTGGCGCAAAGCCG
>JAJYLJ010000123.1 GCA_021787835.1 Deltaproteobacteria bacterium
CTATCTCGCCGCCCCATACCTGCACAAGCCTGTGGACTATGGCGAGCCCTAGCCCGGTCCCGTCCGGTCTCGTGGTGAAAAACGGGTCAAAGACACGCGCCAGATCCTGCTTTTTGATTCCCCGGCCGTTGTCCGAGATACTTATATCTATGCAGCGCCCTTCATCCCCGGCGATGATCGAAATCTTGCCGCCGTCGTCCGGAACGGACTGATAGGCGTTTAAAAGCAGGTTGAAGATGACCTGCCTGAATTGCCCAGGGTCGGCGTTTATCACAAGCCCGTCCGGCACATCGATTTCAACCGCGGCCTTCGGGATGTCCTTGCGCCGCCCTATGAGGGCGAGGCTAGAGCCTAATTCCTCCCGGACGGACAACGGCGACATCCGTCTTCCCTCAGGTCTCGCATAGAGGAGAAAGGCGTCGGTAAGCCCGTTTAGCCTGCCTGATTCCCGCAAAATTATCTCAAGCAGCCTCTCGCCTTCAGGCCTGACGAACCCCTCTTCTTTCATGAACTCCACAGCACCCGAGAGCGAGGCGAGCGGGTTTCTGATCTCATGGGCGAGCCCTGCCGCCATCTCGCCAAGCGAGGCCAGGCGCTCCATGCGCCTCAATATCTCATCTCTGGCCCTGGACTCGGTTATGTCCTGGAAGAGCAGGCCGAAGCCGAGGGGCGCCTCCTTATCATCGAGAAGCTTAAAAAACGAAATCCCGATTATCTTCGCCCGCCCGTCCGCCGCTCCGTATTCAAACTCAAACCTCTCGGCCCTGGACTGAAGATCAAGGCCGCCAAGCAGACCCGAGGCCTTGGGCCAGACCTCTGCAAGCGGCCTGCCATAGGCCAAGGCCACACCCTCGCCCAAGATCTCCCGCGCCGCCTTGTTGAACGTAAGGATCACGCCGTTTTCATCAACCGTGATCAGGCCGGAGCGCAGGCTGTCGGCTACGTGGCGCTGGACGTCCTCAATCCTCCTGAGATCGGCCACGGTTCTTGAAAGCCTGGTCTCGGTATAACGCAGACGCTGGACAAGCGCCATCCCAAGAATGGCCGTGATATTGAAGGCCGCCATGTTCACAAAAAAAGTGAACAGCGCCTCCGCAAGACCTCCCCTGTACGGAAGGCCAAACAGAAATATGGCAGCGTAAAAAACAGTGCCCGAGAGCGCGGCCGTCGTCCCGCCCCTTCTGCCGTCAACCAGACACGCCGAGATAATGACCAACGGATAGAGAAATGTGAAAGGGCTCGCCACCGCGCCTGTCCAGAGGACGATAAGGCCAACGATCATGGTGTCGAGCAGGGTTTGCAGGCGCGGTATCCATTTCCTGCCCGCCTTCAGTCTGTACCATATGGCGTAAAGCGGCGTGAGCAGAAGGCCGGCCACGCCAAGACCGGCAGGCAGCGACAAGCTGTAAACAGCTTCTTCATGGCGGCCGAAGAGGAAATACCCCGCAAGAAGGGTGGCGGCTATAAAGGCGGCCCTTCCGGCCATGAGCCGGTAAAACCATCCGCCGTCCCCATCATTGCCGTTATTGTCAGACTTATTCATGGCTTAAGGCAGGGCCGCCGGGCCGCGGCACGCCCTGTTGCCGCGCACATAAGGCCCCCAAGCAGCCCGCTGGTTGCGCAAGGGTCTTTACGCCGGCTATATATCTGACGCTGGCCATGGCGCACCCCGGCCCGGCCGCTTTCTTTGCGGGAGTGTCCTTATTATTGAAGGCCATGCTTTTCGAGCCTGTATCTGAACGAACGGAAGTTCATGCCCAAGAGGGCGGCGGCCTCTGTCTTCACTCCCTTGGCCCTTTCAAGCGCCTTTATAATGAAGCGCCGCTCCACATCCGACAAAAAGGCGTCAAGGTCCGTGCCGCCATCCGGCAGGCTAAAGGCCGTCTCGAGACCGCCTGGCGCAAGGGCCGTCCCGGCCGCGCTCCCCGCCGCCTCCTTGAATCTGGATATGGAAAGGCTCTCCGGAAGGATGAGATTGGATGTAGCGAGTGTCACACTCCGCTCGATGATGTTTTCAAGCTCGCGCACGTTTCCAGGAAACGGATAGCCGGTAAGGGCCTCCATCGCGAAACTCGATATGCCCTGGACGTTCTTGCCCTGCTGCCCGGCGAACCTGTCCAGAAAATACTGGACGAGGAGCGCTATGTCCTCAGGCCGCTCCCGAAGCGGAGGCACATGGATGTTTATGACGTTGAGCCTGTAGTAAAGATCCTCCCTGAAACGCCGCCGGATCACCTCTTCCTCGAGGTCCCTGTTGGTCGCGGCTATAATCCTCACATCCACGCTGATCTCGCGCTCGCCGCCAAGCGGGGTGAAGGCCTTGTGCTGAACGGCCCTCAAGAGCTTGGCCTGGAGCATCATGGAAAGCTCGCCTATCTCGTCAAGAAATATGGTCCCCTTGTCGGCCTGGGCGAAAAGCCCGCGCCGCTCGCGGACGGCGCCTGTGAAGGCCCCCTTTACATGGCCGAAGAGCTCGCTTTCAAGCAGTGTCTCGGGTATGCCGCTGCAATTGACAACAACAAAGGGCATCCGGGCCCTGGCCCCAAGGTTGTGGATGGCCCTGGCCACAAGCTCCTTTCCGGTGCCGCTCTCCCCTGTCACTAGCACGCTCGAGGGGCTCCCGGCAAGCCTTGGTATGAGCTCGAATATCTTGAGCATGGCGGGGCTTACGGCCACCATCTGATCGCACCTTACGGCCTTGCCCGGGCGCCCCTGCTGACCGCCCCCTTCAACACTGTTCTGGATGGCGCGGCTTACGACCTTTCTGATCTCATCTATATGAAAAGGCTTTGTGATATAGTCCCATGCGCCCTCCTTCATCGCGGATACGGCCGAATCGAGCGAGCCGAAGGCGGTTATGAGCACCACCGGCAGGGCCGGGCGCATCTTCTTTATGCGCTTAAGGAGGGTCACCCCGTCCATGCCGGGCATCCTTATATCGCTCAAGACGGCCGACACAGTATCATCGCCCTCCAGAAGGCCGAGCGCCTCTTCTCCGCTTGCGGCGAGGGCCACGCCGTAGCCCTCTTTCTGAAAGAGTATCTCCAGAAACTCCCTCAGGCTCCGGTCGTCGTCAACCACCAGCACCCTCGGCCTTGCCTGACCCCCGTCAAGAGGCGTTGCAGCGGACTTGAGCTCCATCATGCGGCTTGCTCCATCAAACAAAACTTGAATCAGACTTCATTTTGCGCCTAGACATCGCCCGGGAAGCGTAGTATAAATTTAAGAAAATAAGATTATCTCCTTGAAACAAGATTAAATTGATTATTTCTTATTGACAATAGCCGCATTCATGGATAATAGCTTAGAGAAACAGGACCGGAGCGGTTGGTTATGTAACGGCCCGGGCCGGGCCTTTTAAGGACCCTTGAGGATATATTCATTTGACAAGTTTTTTCGGTTGTGTTAATTGCTTTTAAAGGGCTTTTTACAAAATTTACAAAAATCAAGCTGGGTCTCACTTCATGACGATAAGGTTGTTAAAGTGGAGATGGCGAGGGATACTCTGATACATATTCAAAACAGAAAAATAGCCTTTATTGCGTGCGCCCTGACTTTAACGGCATGTCTTTCCGCCTGCGCCGGTCTCCAGCAAAAGACATCCGAGGAGAGGCTTCTTTTGAGGGCCAAGGCCTATTGGGCGGCGATTGCATCCGGCGACACCGTCTCCGCATACCCGTATGAAGAGGTTGCGAAGAAAGGCACGATACCAATAAGCGCCTATGTGCGAAGGGCCGGCCTTATTTACAAGTCCGCCGAGGTAACCGGTGTAAAGATCGACGGCGACAGGGCGGCCGTGGATGTCAAGATAGCCTACATCATCCCGGCCATGGGGTCGCATGTATTTAATATGACATTCAATGACATATGGCTTGTGATAGACGGGGACTGGTATCATCATTCAGAAGATTTAATGAAGGCACTCAGCAAATGAAGATGAATAGCGTTGGAAAGGAGGTGGTCGGCGGAGGGGGACGTCAGCAGGTTTTGGGCCAAACTCAGGTCGGTTTGAAGTATTTAGTCTTTTTAAGCGTTTCAGGCAGTCAGACAACGAATCAAAAAGTAAAAAACAACAAATAAGGAGGCAATTAGGATGAAAAAGGTCTTTTCTCTTACATTAGGTATTTTTGCTGCATTGATGCTTGCCGTATGGTCAAGCCAGGCAATGGCGTCTACGGCTGGAGACGGCATCACCCTGGGCGCATATGCACCGGGCCAGTTGATAACCACGGCGACATTCAACACCACCGGCGTTGATACTTTAGTGGGTCTTACATATGTAGGTCCCGGCACCAGCAGTGCGCCAGCTACTATTTATTGGGCCTGGATGGATGACAACAGCCAGCATCTTAGAGACGGCGAGTTCACAGTAACGAGTAATCAGTACTACGCATTTGATCTGCGTACCCAGGTCGCCAATGACGCCTTTTACGGCGGCAAGGAAGGCTATCTCGTCTTCTCAGTTGAAAACCCGGCTACTTTAACTCTTGCTACGACAGGCACAATCGCAGCGAATGCATTCATGATTGAACCAAACAGCGCCGTTTTTGTCCCGGCCGTGCCTCTATTAGCTACCGATTATGCCAATAGTGGTACCACTCCCATTAATCCAATGGGCGCTGATACCATCATATCCGCAGCAGCCGCCATACCCCAAGGCGACACCGTTGACATGCGTTACTGGATTGATCCTGCCTTTGGCGCAAGCACCGCCATAAAGCTGTGGTCTGTCTGCGACGTAACCGCCGGATTATGGCAGAAAGGACAGACGCTAG
>JAJYLJ010000124.1 GCA_021787835.1 Deltaproteobacteria bacterium
CTTATCGCCCTCGGCACCCCCTTACCGCTGACCATCCTGACAGCCTCCATCGCATCCTTTGCGTACAAGAGGGAACACCTTGTCGATTTCAGGATCGCCCTTTACAGCCTTCTCGCAGGGGTGCCTGGAATGGTCTTAGGCTCTTACCTTACGGCCCTTCTTTCCGGAAGGTTTCTTATGCTTCTGACGGCCGTTGTGCTCTTTCTCGTCGGCATTGATTTCATCGTCAAGGACCTTACTGAAAAGACCTTTGCAATGAAAAGGCCCTTTTCTCCGCCGCCAGCATATTTTATAATCGTTGTCGTATTCCTGATAGGTATCCTCTCAGGGCTTCTCGCCAATGGAGGTGGTATATTTCTTGTGCCGGCATATGTCGTTTTCTTTCACATGAAGATCAAGGAGGCGATCGCCACCTCGCTTCTGACGGTTATTGTCATGTCTCTGCCGGGGAGTATCATACATTATTATCTCGGCCATATAGATACGGCGGTAAGCGCTTTTATGGCCGTCGGGGTGATTCCGTTGGCCTATGCCGGCGCAAGGCTTGATATCAGGACCAGATCAAAGACCGTCATGCTGCTTTACGGCATTGTCATGGCGGCCTTTTCCGTTTATTTTTTCATAAGTCAGCTAAAGACATAACGGAATGACGTTTGGTTTTACACCGGCGCCGGCGTCCGCCTTTAGGCGCTTAAGCGATTACATATCCCATCGATGCTGCATCAAGCCTCTGTCTATGAGCGCCAAGCTGTCCGCACGTCCTGCGGAGCACCTTGAAAACAAAGAAAGAACAAAATAAGAAGAAAGAATAGAGACATGACACACAAAATAGACGACAAAGAAAGATCTGCCGGTTGTTGAGCGCCTGCCGATAAGCCAGGTGGGCATCAAAACCATATTTCAGAGAGGCTGCCTGACACTAGCCCTGCCGGATCAGCCGCAGAAATAACCGAAAACTGCCCGGCATGCGGCTTATCCCTCCGGCATCTTGAACAGGCCGCTGAAGTGAGGTGTATATATTGCCGGAAAATAGACACAGGGCATATCATCTGCCCGGATGGGCATTATATATGCGAAAAATGTCACAACAAAGATTCCATGGCGGCAATAGAGGATATTTCATTCAATACGGCATCAAAAGACCAGGTCGAAATATCAGAGTTGATGATGGGGTTGCCAGGCCTTCCAATACTTGGCTGCAATCACGCCTATATCGCTGCCGGCGCATTGATGGCGGCGATACGCAATAAAGGATCTCATACAGTCGCCGACAGAGATATAAAAGAGGTCTTTGTGCACACCGGCAAACAGGCGCACGCGGGTATTGCGGGCTTACGGGGGTCTGCGGGATTGCGCCCGCCGTGGGTGCGTGTTTCGCGGTAATCACAGGTTCAAGATGCGGCAAGGACGAGGAAAAAAGACGGCCATGACGGCGGTTGCAAAGGTATCAAGGGTGATCGCCGGACTTACCGGCCCAAGCTGCTGCAAGGCGTATGTCAGGAGTTGCCTTGAAGAAGCGGTCTGCATATTGAAAGATGAGATAGGGATCCATCTCCCCATATCAAAGGTGGCGGCCTGTGCCCACAGCCATAGGCACCTGCATGGATGCAGAATTGGAATATGCCCTTATTTCAAGATGTGATCAGGCAATATTGATTCCAAACATCGGTTCCGCCGTTCGAATCGGTTAATTATTTTTTATCGCCTGTTTTTGTGCTACGCCAAAAAAGGAGAGGTCATGCCCGATCGTTGTTGTTGCGACGTAAAGATCAAAGACAGAAGCGAACGCAAGGTGTTAATGGCGCTTCTTGCCATCAACGCCTTAATGTTCCTAGTCGAAATCACGGTCGGGATTATCGGCGACTCAACAGCTCTTATAGCTGACTCACTGGACATGCTTGCGGATGCGGCGGTTTACGGGGTAGGGCTCTATGCTGTCGGGAAACAGGCCCTGGCCAAAATAAGGGCGGCGCACATAAGCGGTCTGCTGCAAGTCATGCTCGGGGCGGGTGTGGCCATTGATGTCGTCCGCCGGATGATCTGGGGAAGCGAACCTAAATCCTTCATAATGATCACCATAGGGTGCATGGCCCTCGTTGCAAATGTTATATGCCTCCAAATAATCGCAAGACACAGGGAGGGCGAGGTCCACATGCGGGCGAGCTGGATATTTTTAAAAAATGACGTAATAGCGAATCTGGGTGTCATCTTGGGCGGCTGGCTGGTATATTTGATTGGCTCAAGATTCCCTGACCTGATTATAGGCCTTGCAATCGCAATTATTGTAACCAGAGGCGGGATCTTGATAATGAAGGATGCAGCTAACGAAAAAATGGCGCAATATCGGAGGGTTCCATGAACACATCAACGAAGAGACGTATTCATGCCTTCATAAGCGGAAGGGTGCAGGGTGTATTTTACCGAGCGTCAACAATGGATGAAGCCGCACGCCTCGGACTCACCGGCTGGGTAAAAAATCTGCCTGACGGCAGGGTCGAACTCGTCGCCGAAGGGCCGCCAGACAAGATAGAAGAACTCATCTCATGGTGCTGGCAGGGCCCGCCATATGCGCGGGTGGACCATGTGACAGTGCAGGAAGAAAAGTCAACCGATGAATTTGAACGTTTTTTAATGCATTATTAGTCGTTGGGCTTGAATTTTTCCCTATTCTGGTCTATTGATTGCTTGCTTAAAAAATAACTTGGAGACAGACATATGTATGAATCTTCAGACCTTAGAAAAGGTCTCAAAATAGTGATCGAGGGTGTCCCATATCTCATAACCGAGTTCCAGTTCTCGAAACCAGGCAAGGGCCAGGCCCTTTACCGGTGCAAGCTCAAAAATATGATCACAGGCTACACAATGGACCGCACCTACCGGTCAGGCGAAAAATTTGAACCCGCCAATCTAGAAGAAAGACACATGCAGTTCCTGTATAGAGATGGAGATGGATACCACTTCATGGACACGGTGAAATTCGACCAGATAAGTATGACCGAAGACCATATCGAAGAGACAAAAAACTTTCTGAAGGAAAACATGGAGGTGGATGTCCTGTTTTTTGGCGAGACTCCTATAGATATCTCTCTTCCCATCTTTGTGGAACTCAAGGTGATAAAAGCCGATCCAGGCGTCAGGGGAGACACCGCCACCGGCGCCACAAAACCGGCAACCCTCGAGACAGGGTATGAGATACAGGTACCGCTCTTCATAGAAGAAGGCGAGGTCTTGAAGATTGACACCAGAACCGGCCAGTATGTCGAACGGGTCAAGAGATAACGCCCCGTCAATACGCCGTGAAAGACTCAAGGTCCGTTCCAAAGTCATATCGGCCATCCGCAATTACTTTAACGAAGAGGGATTCATTGAAGCACAGACCCCGTTGATGGTCAGGGCGCTCATTCCCGAGCCCTACATTGAGACATTCTCAATACCTAACGCCATGGGGAATCAGACCTCATATCTTATCCCGTCGCCTGAAGTCAGCCTCAAGCGCCTGCTTGCCGATGGCCTTGAGCGCATATATCAAATGGGGCCTGTCTTCCGCAAGGGCGAGCGGGGGGAAAGGCATCTCATGGAGTTCACCATGCTTGAGTGGTACAGGGCCGGGGCTGACTACAACGGCCTCATGGCTGACTGCGAGGCGCTTATACAGGCAGCGGCCTCGGCAAGCGGCCATTATGGAAGAAGCATGACCTATTCCGGCGTGAGCATTGACATAACGCCGCCTTTTAAGCGCATGACAGTCGAAGAGGCCTTCGTGGAATACGCAGGCTGGCGTCCCGGCCCGAATCCTAAGCAGGACCGGTTTGACGAAGACATGGCCGCAAAGATCGAACCCGGACTTCCAAGAAACAGGCCGGTCTTTCTCGTCGATTATCCGGCCTCATGCGCGTCTTTGGCCAGACTCAAGCCGGACGACCCGAATATATCGGAGCGTGTTGAGCTGTATGCAGGCGGGCTTGAGCTCGCAAACGGCTTTACAGAACTCACAGACCCCATTGAACAAGAAAAAAGGTTCAGAAAAGGCGCAGCCTTGCGAAAGAGGCTTGGGCTTCAGGAATATCCATGGCCTGGAGAATTCCTCGCCAGCCTTAAAAAACTCCCGCCATGCGCCGGCATGGCCCTCGGAGTGGACAGGCTTTTGATGCTCATGACCGGTGCGGAAAAAATAGACGATGTCGTGACGTTTACGAATGAGACGTCATAAGACTGGCTTATCTCACCTTATATTCGCATCCGGGTCAGTATATCTGGCGGCGATGGACCGGAATTCATCCCTTATGGCAAAAAAGGCGTCTATTATATCAGGGTCAAAATGGCTGCCCTTACCAGCCGTGATGGTTTCCACTGCCTTATCATGCGGCACGGCGTCCTTATAGACACGCCTGCTGATAAGCGCATCATAGACATCGGCCACCGCCATAAGGCGGGCGGAGAGAGGGATGTCCTTACCGATTATACCGTCCGGGTAGCCGCTGCCGTCCCATTTTTCATGGTGGCTCTGGGTGATCTCCTTGGCGCATGACAGAAATTTCACATCCATGCCCAAGGTGCGCTCAGCGCGCTCGATCACCGCACGCCCCAATGCCGCATGGCCCTTCATGATTGTAAATTCGTGGGGCTCCAGGCGGCCGGGCTTCAAAAGTATGTGGTCCGGGATGCCCACCTTGCCGATATCATGCAGGGGTGCTGATTTAAACAGCATGGCGAT
>JAJYLJ010000125.1 GCA_021787835.1 Deltaproteobacteria bacterium
GCCAAACTTGCGGCATACATCGAAGAATTGCCGGAAGATATCAAAGAACCTTACACGACCGAGGTCAATCTGGGCGTCAAGGCCTGGATAAACGATGTCGCACAAGTGATTTCAAAAGGTTTTGTAATGACGATCGACTATGGATATACGCGGAAGGAATATTTTGCTCCTTTCAGAAACATGGGCACACTCCTGGCCTACAGGGGACAGACGGTGCACGAAGACCTCCTGGCAAGACCCGGGGAGCAGGACCTGACGGCGCACGTGAATTTTTCCGATCTGGCCAGGTGGGGGAAAGAGGCCGGATTTTCCACCATAGGCTATGCGCCGCAGTGGGCCTTCCTGGGCGGGCTTGACTTTGAAGATGTTGTTCGAGGTATAATAGGCAGTGATTTTGAACCGTTTTCACCAAAACTTGCCATGATAAAGTCTCTCATCCTGCCCCAAGGCATGGGAAGCACACACAAGGTAATGGTCCAGGCGAAAGGTCTCGAGACAATACCTACCTTAAAGGGCTTTAAGATAAAAAATTTTGCAGGCCGTCTGTGACCCATGAGGCCATTTGATCTTGCCATATTTGACTGCGACGGCGTGCTTTTTGATTCAAAAGAGGCAAACAGGGCCTATTACAACGCCATACTAGCCCGTTTCAGCCGCGGCCCAATGAATGAAGACGAAATGGCATACATCCACATGCACACGGCCGAACAGTCTGTGCGGCATCTATTTAGAGACGACGAGGACGCCTGCACCCAGGCCATAATTTTTGCCAAGGGCCTGGACTACTCTGGCTATCTTCATCTGCTAAAGATGGAGCCAGGCGTCACGGAGACCGTAAGCGCCATAAGACCCTATATACGCACGGCCATCTTCACAAACAGGGGCACGACCATGCCGAAGCTTAGAGAGATATTCGGCCTCGACAGCCTTTTTGATTCGATCCTGTGCGCGCTCGACGTCCGCGACCCGAAACCCCACCCGGAGGGCATCTTAAAGATATTAGGCCAAATGGGCATTGAAGGGCAAAGGGCGGTATATATAGGCGACTCCCCACTGGATGAACAGGCCGCAAAGAGGGCCGGCGTCCGCTTGATGGCCTATAAAAACGAGTCGCTGGATGCCATGTTTCACGTGAAACACTTTCATGAGATCAAGACTATTCTTTTGTCAGCTTAGATAGGTGTGTTTGAAGCCTGTTAATCTTAGCGCAGGCTGTTCCTATGTTAGTTACGGCCCGGTTATTCTCTCCCGCCCGCCAAGGTATGGCCTCAAGGCCTCTGGGACAACGATCGTTCCGTCGGAGCGCTGGCAATTTTCCATGATGCCCGCGACCGTCCTGCCCACTGCAAGGCCGGAGCCGTTCAGGGTATGCACGAACCTTGTCTTTGTCAGCCCCTTCGGGCGGTAGCGTATGTTTGCGCGTCTGGCCTGAAAGTCTTCAAAATTGCTGCACGAGGATATCTCACAAAAACGGTCCTGGCCTGGCAGCCAGACCTCTATGTCGTATGTCTTGGCCGATGAAAATCCGAGGTCCCCTGTGCAGAGGGTTATGACCCTGTAGGGCAGCCCTAGATACTGAAGGACATCCTCGGCATCCATGAGAAGTTCTTCCAGCTCTTTGTAAGAGTCTTCGGGCCGCGCGAATTTTACAAGCTCAACTTTGTTGAACTGATGCTGCCTTACTATGCCGCGCGTGTCCTTTCCATAAGAACCAGCCTCTGACCGGAAACACGGCGTATAGGCAACATATTTAACAGGCATGGCGTCTTCATCGAGGACCTCGTCCCTGTGTATGTTCGTAACCGGCACCTCCGCGGTCGGAATGAGATAATAATTGGTGCCTTCGAGCCTGAAGAGGTCCTCCTTGAACTTGGGCAGCTGGCCCGTGCCGGTCAGGGATGCCTCGTTTACAATAAACGGCGGCAAGACCTCTCTGTAGCCATGTTTGTCCACATGGAGATCGAGCATAAAATTTATAAGGGCGCGCTCAAGCCTTGCGCCGGCCCCGTGATACAGGCAAAACCTGGCGCCAGTGATCTTGGCCGCCCTATTGAAGTCAAGTATGCCCAAGGCCTCGCCTATATCCCAGTGCGGGAGCGGCTTGAAATCAAAACATGGCTTCTCCCCCCAGCGCCTCACCGTGACATTTTCCGTCTCATCCCTTCCGGCCGGCACGGTTGAGTGCGGGATGTTGGGGATGTTGAGCACAACGTCCCTTATAGCCGCCTCCTTTTCGGAAAGCAGGGAGTTCAGCTCCTTAATCCTCGATCCGATATCCCTCGCCCGGGCCATAAGGGTGGATGCGTCCTTTTTTTCCTTTTTTAGCAGGCCTATATCCTCGGACATGATATTTCTCTGGTTCTTGAGTTCCTCAACCTCTCTTACAATGCCCCTTCTTTCAAGATCAATGCCCAAGAGTTCATCCAAATCCAGCTTGGAGTTTCTGTTTTTAAGGGCGTCTTTCACCGCATCAACATTTTCTCGTATAAATTTGATATCAAGCATGCCACATTCCTTTCATTGTTTCATATCCTTTTCATATTCTAAAACCCCTATATAACCCCTGGTCAAGGCGGGCCTATCCCTGTCAAGAAAGATCGTCACAGGTTCGAAATCAGACAACCTGTCGGCCAAGGTCTTATATGGCGAACCCTTAACAATGTGCATCCACCCCCCAACATAGACCGTCCTTCTGCATATTTTTAATATACGCCTAAGCCTGACCGCGAGCATCTCCTCCCTCTTGTCCCAATAATTTCCTTCGAGCCACCTCAGTGGGTGTACGGCTTGAGAGAAGCGTCCAGGGGCGGCGATGACCTCCCTGGCGATCTTGTGATGCCTTTCGAAGTGGTCTTCAATATCGAAACGCCCTAATTTTACAATTCTATCAAGATTTTCAAGGCAGAGGAGTCTTTCTTCCCAAAAAGGGATCTCTTCTCTGGAGAGCCTGCCGCTGTCAATGGCCAGCACCCGAACGCCCCTTTCACCTCCGTATCGCACGGAGACACCCCATTCAAACGGGATCCCGATCTGGAGTTCGAGAAGCCTCAACCCAGGGTGCGCCCTTTCCTTTTCTGAAAGAAGCGCAGAATTTTTAGACAGCGCAAGACGCCATCTTGCCTGCATTTTATTTCTATAAGACACTGAAAAAGGGCTTATCTCAACCGCAATCACACCCGGTGAAGCCTCTTCAAGAAGCCGCCGCAAAGGGCCTTGCATCGCATCCCTGTCAAGATGCACCGTGCCAACAAGTATGGGCTTACCAGATACGGGCACGCGACTTATCTTTCCATATCATCTTGCGGTCAGGTTGCGGTCAAGGCCCCTGTATTGAACCGCCTCGGCCATATGTGATATTAAGACCTCGGCTGCACCCTCGAGGTCCGCTATGGTCCTTGCGATCTTGACAATCCTGTGGTAGGCCCTGGCGCTAAGCCCGAGTTTTTGGATGGCACCGCCAATAAAGTCTCTGCATTGGCCGTCAAGCCGGCAGAAGGACTTCATCTGCCTTGCGGACATCTGTGAATTGCAATGGATAGGCAGACCGGCGAAGCGCACTTTCTGTATATTGCGCGCAGCCACAACCCTGTCCCTTATAATCTTAGAGCTGTCACCCTGTCTGGATTTGCTCAGTTCGGGATAAGGCACCGCTGGCACATCTATGTGCATATCTATACGGTCCAAAAGCGGGCCCGAAACCCTGCTCTTGTAGCGCACTATTTGCTGCGGCGTACATGAGCAGTTTTTTCTTGCATCGCCAAGGTGTCCGCACGGACAGGGATTTTGGGCCGCCACAAGGGTTACGCGCGCCGGAAACGTAAGGGCCATATTGACCCTGGCTATAGTCACGACTCCATCTTCAAGGGGCTGTCTCAGGCTTTCTAACACATTTTTCTGAAACTCGGGCAGCTCGTCAAGAAACAAGACCCCATTGTGGGCAAGGCTGACCTGGCCCGGCCTCGGTGTCGCGCCCCCGCCTATTAGTCCGGCATCCGATATGGAGTGATGCGGGGCGCAAAAGGGCCTCTCCAGCATAAGAGGCCTTCCAGGCGGCATAAGCCCTGCCACGCTGTAAACAGCCGTGGTCTCAAGGGCCTCTTCGAACGAAAGTGGCGGCAGGATAGATGGAAGCCTCCTGGCCAGCATGGTCTTGCCTGAACCTGGAGGACCGGCCATCAAGACATTGTGCCCGCCGGCCGCGGCGACTTCAAGCGCGCGTTTGGCGTGCTCCTGGCCTATTACGTCACTGAAGTCATCATGGCAGCCGCCTCCACTGGAAAACAAGCTGTCGTGATCGACCTTCACCGCGGCTATGGCCAGATTGCCAAGAAGAAACTCGGCCATTCCGGAAAGGTGTTTAACCGGATAGACCCGGGTCTCTTTAACAACGGCTGCCTCGGGGGCGTTTTCTTCCGGTACTATGAGACCGCCGGAGAGTCCCCACGACCCCGCGGCCAAAGACAAGGGCAAGATGCCTCGGGTGGGCCTTATGTTACCATCGAGCGAGAGTTCCCCGAGCATGGCGAATGCGGCCAGCCTTTCCTGGGGTATAACCCCGGCTGCGCACAAAATCGCGGCGGCTATTGGAAGATCGAGGCCGGTGCCCTCTTTTTTCATGTCAGCCGGCGCAAGGTTCACCGTGATCTTCCGGGTCGGGAA
>JAJYLJ010000126.1 GCA_021787835.1 Deltaproteobacteria bacterium
GTAAGCGGTTAATTAACCCCACTGGAAGCTTTAGCCACCAATCTCACGGACACACTATCTGCTCGGCCACATCGACTTTTCCTTCGGCCTCCATGCCGGAATCCTCGACCAGCGTGACGATGCAGGATGCGGCGATGCGCTGGCGCACTCCGGACTCTGCTATGATTTCCGAACCGAATCTTGCCACAAGACTTGCCGACTTCAGGTTTGCGGGGAACACCTTCGTGACAATGTGGCGAAGGGTCTCCCTGCACATGCCGACGAGTATTCTGTTCCTCTCGATGTCGAAGACCACGGGCGATATGCCGCCGGTCAGCAGGTCGACGGTCATGACCGGCGCCCGGTGCTCAAGAGACATCCAGGCGATGTGCTCCCAGGATGTGGTGAACTTCTGGGCGATGTTGTAGGCAAAACCTTCGAGACTTCGGCGCCTGCTCAAACCCGGACCAGCCTCCGGGCGCATCCTCTCATGCAGACAGCCATAGGATAAAAAGAAAGGAGCCCCATCCTGGTGTTAAATAACTCCACCGGGGTTCTCGGCTTCGAACTCGTCCCGGTCGAGGTATAGCGGGGTAAGTTTCCGATAATCTTCCGGTGTCGCTGCATAAGGTAGCCTCTCGAACACAAAACGCAGATACCGGTACGGTTCCAGCCCATTTGCCTTCGCCGTCTCCACAAGGCTGTACAAAGCCGCGCTTGCCCTGGCGCCCGCAGGAGAACCCGCGAACAACCAGTTTTTTCTACCGACCGCAAACGGGCGGATCGCATTCTCCGCCGGGTTATTGTCGAGCCCGACATTGGGATCATCCACGTACACGACCAGGCGTTTCCATTGTTTAAGCGTGTAGTTCATTGCCGTGCCCAGCAGCCCCTTTGGTGGAGTCGAACCGATACGGGCTTCAAGCCAGCCTTTGAACTCTTTAAGCAAAGGCTGGGCGTGCTCACGGCGAAAGTTTACGAGGTCCGCACCCGTAAGCTGCCGGTCCTTTGCCATCTGCTCCAGCTCATACAGACGACGGATTTTCAGTGCGGCAACACCGGCGTTGCCGCCGCGACGTTCCTTGGCCTTCCGTGCCACCTTCTCTGCGGCTTGAACTACTTCAACAAACTTCCGGCGGGCGTGGGCCCAGCAACCGGCATGTTTCACGGAAAGCTCCGATAACACCTCGTAGCCAATATATCCGTCCGTCTGCACGCAGCCGGTATAACCAGTCAGGTATTCTTTGAGTATTTCTTCCGCTGACCTCGTGGTCCGATAATCGAAGATCACCACCGGCCCCGGCGGCGGCATTCCGCGAAACAGCCACATATACGACTTGGTTGTATTGGCGCGGCCGGGCTCACCAAGCACCTGTACGGGTGTCTCATCAGCATTGATTAACAAGCTGGCTTGGAGATTCTCTTTAAGCGCATCAATCAGGGGAAAGCAGCGGGTCCCGACCTTGACTACCCAGTTTGAAAGAGTTGCCCTGCTTATCTCTATTCCCTCACGGGCAAACCTCGCAGCTTGCCGGTAAAGTGGAAGCCCATCCGCAAATTTTTCCACTACCACGGAGGCCAGCAACCCGGGTGTAGCTATTGTTTTTGGTAACAACTGCACCGGAGGTGGGGCGATCTGTACCGCCTTGCCGCTTTCTATCCCTTCGCAATGTTTGCACGCATACTTGGGCCGGATATGGCGGATAACGCGCGCCTGTCTGGGGATTATGTCAAGCTCTTCCGTAACCTCCTGGCCTATGCGGGTGAGCTGGCAGCCGCATGCGCACACCTTTTGCTCTTCGGGGATATCATGCACTTGCTCTATCCGGAGAAGCTTTTCCGGCAGCGGTCGGCGGCCACCTTTCTTTCTCTGATGTGAAGCGACTTCAATTTCCCCGGATGGTTCCTCTTCCTCGCCGCTTGCGGCTTCCGCTTCGTTAAACAGGCGGGATTGTCCCTCCGGATCATCCAGCGCTATCTTCTCGCTCTTGGGGGCAAACAATTTAAGACGTAGAAGGCGAAGCTCCGTCTCAAGGCGCTCTATCTCTATTTCCTGTGATTCAATTGTTATAGTTTTTTCTTGCAGCGTGGATTTGAGATCTGAAATTTCTTCGCGGAGTATTGCGAGATCAGATGGCACATATGAATATACCAAAAAAGCGGAAATTTTAAAATAGAAAAAACGGTTTTTTACGTTAGCGATGAGTAATGCAATTGTTTGTGCGCGCCGCTTTGCACAAGCGCCAGTCCGTCAAGAAGCCACCGAAGTTCCCGGGCGCTTATGCGCAGTACTTCTTCCTCCGTTTCAGGCCACCGGAACCGGTCTTTTTCAAGCCGCTTCTGCCATAGACAAAAGCCATTTCTGTCCCAGTACAAGGCCTTCACCGTCGACCGCTTTCGATTGCAAAAAACAAACACGCTGCCCGAAAAAGGGTCAAGCTCCAGCCTCTCCTGCACCAGGATCGAAAGACTGTTTATCTGCTTGCGCATATCCGTGGAGCCGGCGGCCAGATATACCCTGACTCCCGATCCGTAGTCCCAAATCACAGGCGCGATAGAACCTGGAGCACTGCTTCCAGCGTGGAAGGAGAAAACGCATCGGGAATCTCTACCCTGTACCGCTCATCCACAACCAGGCCCAGTGCCGGACGCGTAAACAGCGCTGAGGAAACTATTTTGGAGGGGACGGCAACAAGGCCTCCGGTTTCGACTTGATTCTCATGATCGAGGCGGCGCTTCCACGCCCCGAAGCGTTCAATCGAGAGGTCTTCCTTTTTACAGTATTCCCTCTGCGTGAGACCGCTTTCTTTCCACCGCTGAACCTGGTCCGTCCAATATTTACGCCGCTCAATCCACGATGCCTTGTCCATGCCATTCCTCCTTCTATTTTGTTAGTCAAAAATAGGATGGCACGGATGGGCACTTCAGCGGAAGATGCGGTTACCTAAACGCTTACGAATCATGGACCGTTTTTCGTTACAAGCCTGCTTTATCGCTAAAGTCGGTGATTACTGCGGGATGAAAGATGGCTCACCAAGGGTATTCTTTTTTCATTCACATTGCCGATTACGAGAGTGCATGCTTTGTGGACGCATACATATGCGTGTGACTGCCGATGGGTATATCAAAACCTGCATCAAAGAAGATGTGCAATTTCCTTTGCTAACTGGATATTTCGACGAAAGTCTTTTGAAAGCCATCGGAAATGTTGGCTGCTCGCCTAGCACTCGAGTGATCGATAGTGGAAACCCTTGTAATCACTGACGACATGAAACGGAAAGTCACAACGAAACCGGAAGCAACTGTTTTCAATGATGAGAGTAATAGTATGAGCAAGTGGTGCAAGGGGCTTTTAAAAGTGGGAGGGAGGGGAGAAGTTTTTGCGAAGGCTCTTTTGAAAGAGGACGCGGGGAAAAAAGCAAGACTTGCGAGTACTCTGGCGGCATCGGGAGTGACCTTAAACAAAGAATTCGTTTTTATTGTCCCTCAGGAAAAAGACAAACTTGTGAAAATAAGCCACCAGATGGAGAGAGCGGGTTGGAAACTAACTTTTCGAATTATTAACCCAAATGATAGAAGATTAGTGTTTCGCGCCTTGGACAAAGATGCGCAGGCAATTTCGGATGCCATTGCTAGATTGGACCTCAGCCGACAATGGATTGTCAGCGTTAGTCCCAACAAAGATCCTTTGTTTAGTGGCACGGTGTTAATGAGTGAGGGGGATGTATATATGGAGATGGTATACGGACCCCATAATTGGTTAACAAAAGTTTCCCCTGAAGGTGTGACGATTTTTTCCTGCTGGTACTGCCTTCCGCATGTTTCTGTTCAATATTCAACTACTGACCAGGAACGACGGCTTACATTATACCGCTGTCTTAATGATGTTGCGCGAATCATGCTTGGCATGAGTCTACGACAAATTTCAGAAACTAAGAAATCATTATACGCCGAGTTTCAATGGCATAAGGACCTTGGATATCGTTTTTTTGATTGCTCATTTTCATGGGCATGGTCAGGTAAGCGGTAAAATGTCAACCGTAACTGTGATTTTTCAGCACCATTTACCCACCCAGGGGCTTAATTTTTCAGGAGCATTGACCCACCCCTTTTTCACCCCCATTGACCCACTTTTTCAGGGGTATTGACCCACCCTTGTGAAGCGTGGGGCGATCCCGGTGTAGCGCGTTTATAAACCAGTCATACTACGTCCTTATGAAAAAGCGATAAGGGGGTAGGTATGTCAAACAAGGAGTACACCGTGATTGAGATTTTGGATGTCTTGAGGAGATTCAAGGCTGGGGACGGCTTCAGAGCGATAGCAAAGGGGACCGGCATAGCGCGCAATACCGTTCGCAAATACATCAGGAGCGCCGGAAAGAAAGGGCTCGAGAAGGACGCTGACTTGGACCTTGAAGAGACAGCATATGCCGTTTTCAGAGAAGTCCACGCCGCCGACAACAATGATGACGACAATATCAGGGACAGCGTACTGTTGCCGCACAAGGAAAGCATCACAGATTGGATCAACCAGGACAGGCTTACCGTTACCAAGGCACATATCAAGCTGCTGCGGCTCGGGGTTGGAATAAGTTACAGCTCTTTGTATCGCTTCGTGCAGGAGCATATAGGCGCCGGAGACCGCGGGACAGTCC
>JAJYLJ010000127.1 GCA_021787835.1 Deltaproteobacteria bacterium
GAAAAATAAGGATGCGGAAACCGCATCTTCATATCCACTGCGTTACCTCCCAAGGATTGAATTTAGAAAAAAAATTTGACAGACCCTGCCTGGGCCCATAACTGGCCACATATATCTTTTAGACCGCAAGCCCAAACCCCACTTAAAAAAACAAACACCGGCGAGAGACACCCATCTGGACGGATCGCCGGACCAAACCAAAGAATCGCCGAAAGATGCCAACCCTTTCTTTTAAGATAAACCATGATCCATTGCCAGTAAAGCAATTAACCGTTTTAGCCCTGCAATCAAACCGGTAGCGGCAAGGAGTAATCCTCCAACACGGCCTTGAAAAAACATGACCTTCGGTGTAAAAACACCAGTTATCTTGATTGAAAAAATAAAAAAGGCACACGTAAACCGCCTTTTCTCCTTAGGGAAACACATCATGGAAAAAGACTTGGAAGATCTGTTCGTCGAAGGCCAGTTCAGGTTCATGGATGAAGATTTTGACGCAGCCATCAAGATCTTCTCGGGCATACTCGAAAAAGACCAAAAACTCGACAAGGTCTATCAGGCGAGGGCGGTTTCATATCTAAGACTCAACAAGATAGACGAGGCCTTGCAAGATATGGACCTCGCCATATCATGTTCTCCTGAAAATCCGCGCCTTATCTACCGCAAGAGCGCTATTTTTTTCCAGAAAGGCGATATGGAAAAGGCCCTTGAATTTGTTAACCAGTCGATTGAAATGGATCCTGGGTTTCCGGCGGCCTATGTCCTTCGATCCAAGATATTTGAAAAAATAGGAGACGAAGAGCAAGCGTCCGCCGACATCTACCGCGCCGATGTCTTAAAAAAGAAATCCTCCAGTAATGTGGTTGACTGGTAAAATCGCTGCGAGAATAGGCACCCACTTTATTATGTCTTGCGCATTGCTTGAAGCGCCCATAAAACCTGTCTGCAAAAACCCCTTATAAGTTTCACCTCTTTTGCCCTCAGCTCAAAGCGCCCGAAAAGTCTCCTGGCGTTCATCATCCAGTGGTCGGGATTCTGGGAATCTATCAGGCCTATTTTCAAAAAGGCCTCTTTTAGATGTCCGTACATGCCTTCAAGCTCTCTTATAGAGGCAAGCCTCGGCGTGAAACCAAGCTCAGGGGCGTGCGCTGTAAATATCTCATAACACAAAATCATAACGCTCTGTGCGAGGTTGATGGATGAAAAACCGGCTGTCGGTATGGTGACGACTGACTGGCATAGGCGCAGGTCGTCATTGGTGAGCCCCCATTTTTCAGAGCCAAACACCAAGGCGACCCTGTTCTTTTGACTCAACGCTGCAATATAGCCAGCCATATCCCTGGGGGTGTCGGACGGCCTTCGATGTCTGCCAGTGCGGGCCGTGGTGCCGACCGCATATCCAAATGACGAGACGGCCTCTTCAAGACTGTCATAGACAGGCATGCCCTCGATCAGCTCCGCCGCCTCATGGGTCGCCATCTTTAGCATCTTTTCCCTGTCCATATCGTGCGGATGTACAACGGCGAGGTCTTGTATTCCCATATTTTTGCAACACCTGGCGGCTGCCCCTATATTTTCAGGGTACCTGGGCTCATGCAAGACCACGCCTATATTTTCCATCACCGCCTTCATTACAGATAACCCTCCTTATTTCATTGGTCTTGATTTTGATGGTATTTAAGAAGCCATCGGGCGATTTGGCAACGTCGTTTCGTTTTTTTCCCACGCAAGTAACCAATCGCCCATGTCAAAAAGGTGCTGGATGAATTTAAACCATATTTTCAGATGGTTGCCGTCTATCCAACTGGATAGACACGCCTAAAAATAATATATTGTTTTCAGGGGATAAGGGCGCCCGTTCAGGTATAAAGATCGTTTTGGGTGTGCCTCGCAAAGAGAATGCTATATGTCTCCGACATGTTTGAATTCCTCAAAAAATGTCTTTACCTTAATGGCTGCACAAACAACTATCTGATATCCTTGTGCTACCAGCTATCTCTCTCTTCCTTCACGTACAATGTCAACTATCTCTTGTGTAGTAATACCTTGATAGGATGGACCGCCTTTGGCGTCCCATCCTATCGTTTGGATAAATGTACATAAACGTCTGCTGGCAGATCCTGCCCACACCCTTTAGCGTACTGGCATAGTCAGTAACCTCATCAATTCGGTTTTTGATGTTTGGCTTACAGGCAGCATATCAATAAGGGCATCAACCCCGCCGTTGGCAACAGCAGCCTTATAATGATAAGAGGTATCTCTGGAAAGCCCTGTGATCTTGCAGGCCCTTGAGACATTGCCCAGCTCTTCAGCGAGGTTGAGCAATCCGATCTTGTGTTTTATGATCCTTTCATTACCATGTAACGTGAGGGTTACCTCCATATGTTTTGATTTTTGGTTCGCACCTCTATCAAAACCGGTAACCCTCACCTTTTCAAGTGAAGTGTCAGATCAAATAAAAACTATTTCAGATAGATATACGAGAAAGTGAATTCAGCCTCTTTATAACATGGTCGGCACGGCTGCTTCTTGCCACATCGTTTATCTTTTGCGCGTTACTTCCATGCGATCTCAGGGCCCAGGCTATAACGGCACAGGCAACAGTTACAGTCCTTTTGTTTATCCAAGACAGGACACCGACAAATAGCGCGCGGATATTCTTTCTGATCCTGGCCTCTTTTCTTATGCCGCGCTATTTCTTCTGGCGTACATTCAACACCCTGACATATTATGACCCGCTAAGCTTCGCAAGCGCCATATTGCTCTACTTTGCCGAAGTCTACAGGATAGTCATCTATCTCCTGGGGCTCTTTGTCAATATTCATCCTTTTAACCGCAAGCCCAAGCCATTGCCGTCAGACCCAGACAAGCTGCCCGCGGTTGATGCATGATACCAAGCTATGACGAATCTTGTGACCTGCCCGAAACTACACTGATAGCCGCCGTGCACCTTCCCTGCGGCATTACTTTCATCCTGACACCTCTTCCAGCTTAATCCATGTGCCGCGAACCACTACCGCAGTCCGGAGCTCTATCTCCGATCCTGAAGTCGTATCACTTATTGAGAATAGGTGGATTCAAAGGCGCCTTCTCTTACGTATCAGCGTAATTAACTAGTTAATCCTCTCCTTTTTTACTTAACTATACATATAAAAAAATCATAAATATTAAAAAGATACGACAAATAATAGAAAAGAATTGTTACAGATATCAGTTAAGCAATTATCCAAATTTTGGGAAAATGATCCGTAACAGATTTGTAAACAATTTGTCGCAAGGCTGTAATCAATTCAAGCAATACTTTTAAAGTAAAAATATATGCCAAAAAAGCTAACAATAATGCTATAGAACTGTAACTTATGCGCGTAATAATCTTGATTAGGATAAACACATCGCAATAAATAGAATGGGGGATAAAAAATAATGAGGTATAGAGATGGCAGCTTTTCATTCATGGATTCACTGTCGGGTCTAAGCCTGTCAACCCAGGCCATGCTTCTAACATTTTTTATAACATTAACGCTTTCCATCACAGGGATATGGACTGACATGAATAATTCCCGTGATCAGCTCTCAAAACTCAAGGAGGAAATCCCTTTTGCGATAGAAAAGACCTGGCATGAGTTCATAGACTCCAAGGCAGCCAGCCTCTTGTCATCAGCCACTATAATCGCCAGCATGCCATTGGTGGCTCAATATTATCTCATGGATGACAGAGTAGGACTGGAAAGTTCCGCACAAGGCATAGAGGATGAGATAAGCCGTTTGGAAGGCGCCCCCATAAAGATTCATTTTCATAAGCCGCCTGCAATATCATTTCTTCGCGTATGGGCGCCTGAAAAAAATGGAGACGACCTGTCTGATTTTAGAGAGACAGTGGTGAGAGTCAACAAGACAGGAAAGCCCGTATCAGGGATCGAAGCAGGACGTGAAGGTCTGGCCCTAAGGGCGGTCGCCCCAATATTTTTTATGGATAAGCAGATAGGCAGTGTGGAGTTGTTTTCTGGATTGGCGCCATTTGCAGCAAAAGTAGGCTCTCTTACTGGTTCCAGCATTTCAGTTTATTCACTTAAAAATGTGTTAACGAATGCCAAAAGTAAAGGATTATCTGAAATTCCAGCTTTCCAGGGTCCGGGCATGTATAATTTGAACCCTGGTTTCCTTAAAAAGGGCCTTGTAAAGACAACGGTTAAAGAGACGGACACTGCGATTTTCACCGCCCTCCCAATCAGGGATTTTAGCGGCAAGGCCGTTGGAGTGCTGGTTGCCAAAAAGGATATCTCGGACCTTAGAGGCGCTTTCATCTCCAAAATGCGGTCCACTTTAATAAAAGGCACTGTATCCATCTTCGTATTTCTAGCGCTTGTCTATTATTTTTTAGAAACAAGGCTTAAACGGCCCCTTCATATGCTAACCCAACGCATGAGAGATCTGTGCACTGGAGAGACTGATTTGACCAAACAATTAGAACTTACGGCGGTGAACTGTTCAAGGGTAATGAAATGTCAGGAACAAGACTGCCCATGTTATGGAAGGCAGGTCCACTGCTGGAATGAAGCGGGAAGCATGGCCTCCGAGACACGCTGTCTCAGGATAAAAAAC
>JAJYLJ010000020.1:0-18056 GCA_021787835.1 Deltaproteobacteria bacterium
ACATCACTTATTTCATCAAGCATGCCTGCCAATATCTTAATTTTACGTTCTTTTTCAAAGATATATGGTATACCTGGGTTGAGACTTGGCTATGCCACGGGAACAATCGGTATGATGAAAAAGCTTGCTGCTGCGGCCAGGCCATGGGCGGTCAATAGACTCGCCCAGGTCGCAGGCGAATACCTGATAGAGCGGTTTTCTTATGAAAATGATGTGCGGGATTATTGCAGGCATGAAAAAGAGCGGTTCTTGTCAAGAATAAAAAAAGAAATCAGATTTTTAACACCTATTGAAGGCAGAACTCATTTTATCCTTTTTAAAATTAAGCCTCCGCTAATGGCAAAAAAGATAGCCGATACACTCAAAAAAAAGAGGATTCTTATAAGAGATTGTGGTAATTTTAGGGGACTTTATGGTGAATATTTAAGAATAAGCCTTAGATCTCATGAAGACAATGATGCCTTGCTGGGCACCCTGAAAGAATTTAATCACGCAATCAATTTAGCCTAACCCTTGATACAGGCAAGCGGCTTGACCCGCGCCACCTTTTTTGCAAGTCCTGCCGTGTGCATGGCATCCACAACTTTTGATACGTCTTTATAGGCATCCGGCGCCTCTTCTGCCGCACCCCTGAGACTTCCCGTACGGATAAATATGTCTTTTCGTGCAAGATTTGCAATAACATCCCTGCCTCTCCATCTTTTAAGCGCTGCGTTTCTGCTGATCGCCCTTCCTGCCCCGTGGCAGGCCGAACCCCATGCAAGGGCCTCTCCGCTTTTTTTGCCAACCAATATATATGAATGAGTGCCCATTGTGCCGCCTATGAATACAGGCTGTCCTGTATTGGTGAATTGCGCCGGTAATTCTTTACGACCAGGGCCAAAGGCCCTTGTGGCCCCCTTTCTGTGTACATATAGACGTTTCATTGCGCCATCCACATCATGTTCTTCAATCTTGCATGTGTTATGGCTTACATCATAAAGCAGCTTGATCTTGGCCTGCGGGAATATATCGGCGAAGACCTCGCGGACCATGTGGCCTATGACTTGCCGGTTGGCAAGGGCACAATTTACGCCGCACGCCATTGCTTTATAATATCGCTCCCCTTCGGGCGATCTTATTGGCGCGCAAACAAGCTCCCTTTCCTTTATGGGGATGTTATATTTTTTAGAGGCCTGCCCCAGAATCTGGATGTAATCAGTCCCTATCTGATGGCCAAGAGCCCTCGATCCACAATGTATTGAAATTATAATATCATCCTCCTTGAGACAAAGGGCATCGGCATCTTGCTGATCAAATATTTTTTCGACATATTGGATTTCAAGATAGTGATTGCCCGAACCGAGGGTTCCGATCTGTCTGTGTTGTCTGCGTTTTGCGATATCTGACACGCATGATGGATCGGCCCCTTCAAGGACGCCATGTTCTTCAATATATTTAAGGTCTTCGTCTGTTCCGTAACCTGATTTTACGGCCCATTTGGCGCCGTGCAAAAGCACGTCATCCAGTTCGGAAGGGGAGAGGCGTATGCTGCCCTCAGAGCCCACGCCTGACGGTATGGTCTCGAACAGCCTGTCTGCAAGCATGGGAAGTTTTTGGCCGATCTCGTCGCGCGTAAACCCGGTAAGCATAGTGCGAACGCCGCAGGAAATGTCATATCCAACGCCTCCGACTGAAATTATTCCCCCTTCATCAGGGTCGAAGGCAGCCACACCGCCAATAGGAAATCCATAGCCCCAGTGTGCGTCAGGCATAGCTATGGCCGCCCTTACTATGCCGGGAAGGCAAGCGACATTGGTGATCTGTTCATAAACTTTATTATCCATTCCGGCGATTAGATCAGAGCTGGCATATATAATGGCAGGGACCCGCATGCCACCGCGTCTCTGAATCTGCCATAGACATTCATCAAGTTTTTCTAATTTATTAAGTTCCACTTACCCGCCTCCTTGAGTGTGCTTTTACACATCTACTACGCACTGGGCGATCCATGCCTCATTATCTATCTTTTTAAAGACCTTTAATTCAGTAAAGGTGGCGCCTTTTACTTCAACACCTTTTTTATGTCTGAGTGGATCGAACGGTTCCCCGTAAGCCGACCCTTTAAGTACAAAATCTTTGATCTCGGTCACCTTGAAATCTTTAAGAAACAAATTGTTTACGTCAGCTTCTGCCAGGAGGGTGTTGAGCCAGGCGGTAAATAATGATTCAATATCGAATGATCCGCATGAGATATTGATTTTTTTTATCGAATTAACCGCACTAAAATTCTCTATCATAATTGAGAACATGGCCCTGGCTCCATTTTCAAACGCCTGCAGGATATCTTTCCCTGTGCCCCTAATTCCCATGTCGGCTCCATGTTCAAAGGTTTCGTAAGGAACCTCTATATCTTCCATCATTATCTTTTATGCCCCCATTCAATCCATCCCCAAGCGGAAAGGACGGTAAACACAACAAAGAGCATGGCCTGGGCGTATATGCCGTAATATATGTCAACAAATATCCACCCCATATTAGCCAGTGTATATAAGGCAAAGCCTGAGCGCCTCTTTTTTACGTTCAACACTGCCCCAAAAATACTTAAGGCGGCAAGTCCCCATGTAATAAAATTTTTCATTTTATCGATATGTTAGTCTAATATATTAAAAACATATTTAATTTCTTATTTAATTTCTTATTAAGGTTATTTACTTTTATCATAGCTAATTCAAAATCAAGTGTCTATTCATTAGTTTTAGTTAACATAATATATCTTATACGACATTAAATTATTTAAGAAATTTTTTAGTATTTTTTTGTTGTCCATAAAATTTTCCATGAGGATCAATAACTCTATGAAATTTGATAATAATAAAAAACCCGCCTGTCTGATTCCAAGACAGGCGGGCCAAATATAACAATAAGCTTTTTTATAAAAAAGTTATGATATCTTCAGTTCCTTTTCCTTTTTTGCCACCATCAGTTTGGTCTTCAGCACTGTATCAGGGGTGAGGCTCATGGAGTCGATGCCGCATTCTACTAAAAATGCAGCAAATTCCGGAAAATCACTTGGGGCTTGGCCGCATATCCCTATCTTCCTTTTCTTTTTCTTGGCCGTATCAATTACCTGACGCACAAGTCTCTTTACCGCTTCATTTTTTTCGTCATATATATGCGCAACCAATTCTGAATCACGATCCAGTCCAAGTGTCAGCTGGGTAAGGTCATTGGAGCCAATCGAAAATCCGTCAAACACATCTGAAAACTGATCTGCCAAGATTACATTGCTTGGAATTTCACACATTACATAGACCTCAAGGCCCTTTTGCCCTTGGCGAAGTCCATATTTTTTCATGACTTCAATCACCTTTTTACCCTCCTCCACCGTGCGGCAAAAGGGGATCATGACTTTTACATTTGTAAGCCCCATTTCATCTCTGACTTTTGATAGGGCGGCGCATTCCAGGGCAAAGGCGGCTTCAAAGGCAGGTGCATAATATCTGGAAGCGCCCCTCCAGCCTATCATCGGATTGTGCTCAACCGGTTCATAGAGATGGCCTCCGATTAGGTTTGCATATTCATTGCTCTTGAAATCAGACAAACGTACGATGACATCGTTTGGCCAAAATCCAGCCGCAATCCTGGCAACGCCTTGAGCCAGTGTATCTACAAAAAATTTGGACTTATCCTCATAGGCAGCCGTTTTATCGTCTATGGCCTTTATAACTTCTTTTATCTTCCCATCTTTTCTGGTTTTTTTCTTCAGTCCGGTGTAATTAAGCAGCGCCAGCGGATGAATGCCTATATGTGAATTTATGATAAATTCAAGCCTTGCAAGCCCTACCCCATCATTTGGGATCTGGCCTTGATCAAAGGCCTGTTCCGGGATGCCTACATTCATCATGATTTTTGTTTTAGTCTTCGGCAGTTCATTTAAATCAAACCGCTGGATTTCAAAATCGAGTATCCCTTCGTATACCTTGCCCTGTTCTCCTTCGGCACACGATACGGTTGCGGACTTGGTATCTTTTAGGGCTTCTGTGCCTGTTTCCGTACCAACTACACATGGTATGCCGAGCTCACGCGAAATAATGGCGGCATGGCAGGTCCTGCCTCCTCTATTGGTGACGATGGCGGAGGCTATCTTCATTATTGGCTCCCAGTCAGGGTCGGTCATATCTGTTACCAATACCTGCCCTGCCTTAAACTTGGTGATGTCATTCACATTTTTTATTACATTAACCTCGCCTTTACCTATTTTTGAGCCCACGGCGTTGCCTGTGGTAAGGAGTTTGCCATTCTTCTTAAGGACATAGGTCTCTATGTATCTTGCCCGTTTTTGTGAATGCACTGTCTCCGGACGGGCCTGGACTATAAAAAGTTTACCTGCCCCACCCTCTTTTCCATCTCCGTCTTTTGCCCATTCAATATCCATTGGCTTCCCATAGTGTTCTTCTATGATGCACGCCCATTTTGCAAGGGTTAAAAGTTCATCGTCCGACAACACGAAGGTGTTTCTTTCTTTTTTTGTCGTCACGATATTCTTGACCGGTTCCTTGGCGTTGTCTGTATAGATCATTTTTTTCTGCTTGAGCCCGAGTTTTTTGTGTATTATGGGCCGGTAGTTGTCTTTCAGTGTAGGCTTGAAGATGTAGAACTCGTCAGGGTTTACCGCGCCCTGGACAACATTCTCGCCAAGCCCCCATGCCCCTGTTATGTAAACAACCTTGTCAAAACCGCTCTCCGTGTCCATCGTGAACATGACACCTGAGCTCGCACTGTCGCTCCTTATCATTTTTTGCACTGCTATGGAAAGATACACATCAAAGTGGCCGAAGCCTTTATCGTGTCTATATGAGATGGCCCTGTCGGTGAACAGGCTTGCAAAGCACTTGTGGCAGGCCTCAATAAGTCTTTCCGGCCCTCTTATGTTGAGATAGGTCTCCTGTTGGCCGGCAAAAGATGCGTCGGGCAGGTCTTCGGCTGTGGCTGAAGAACGCACGGCAACATCGACGCCCTCATGTTTATAAGCCTTTTCAAGGGCTTGGTAGGCCTTTATGATCTCCTTTTCCAGGTCGGGGGGGAATTTGGCGTTTAGAACTACATCTCTTACAGCCTGACCCTTCTTTTTAAGGTTTGCTATATTATGAGTATCAAGGCCTTTTAGGGCGTTGCGAATGGCCTGTTCGATGCCGGCTTCTTTAAGAAGATGCTTATAGGCTTCAGCCGTTATGGCGAAACCGTTGGGTATATTGACACCTTTTGAGCTAAGTTTTTGATACATCTCGCCAAGAGATGCGTTCTTGCCGCCGACAAGTGGTACATCTTTGATGCCTATCTGATCAAACCACAAGATAAAAGGCTTTTTAACCATAAATAACGATTCTCCTCTCTTTCATAGCCCGCATTGATGCTTTTCTTGTTGCGGTAGATTGCTTTTGTAATTATCTGAATTTTAATTCAGAAAAATTTTAGTCAATTAAAGGCCTTCTTGTCAACCTAAAAACATAAAAAGACTAAAATTATTTATTTTAGACCAATAATATCAAAATAAAAAGCTATTATTGCAAAAGGCACACTATATTGTATAAATATTTTTTATGCTTTGTTTTCTTTAAATATGCAATCAAGGCCACAAAATATTGCATATGTCATTATTTCGGTCTTAAGATCCCTCACATACGGGCAGTCCCATATGGCAAGTATGACATCCCTTTTTACCAGTTCCTTCTGCCCTTCATTCCGTTCTTCAATGACAACAGGGAATATCTGCGGCTTTCTGCATATCTTCAAGCGCATCGAGTATATATTGCAGGTGCCCGAATCTTTCAGATGCGGGCACCTCGATCCCCTGGCCAGTATTAGACTGAATCCTGTCGCCCAATTATAGACGGCGGCGGGATATTTTTTGTAAAATGAGACCCCGTCTATCTTCAATTCAGGTTCTGCGTTGGCCGTTGTCATCCTGGATTCGTGCAAATCTATCAGCGGAAGGTCAAAAAGCGCAAGTTCTTCCTTGAGAACAGGTATTTCAAAAAACTCCTGTCTCGATGATTGTGTCGGTCCAGTACAGCATAGAGTACACCGGCGGGGACCACAGAGAAAAGAATTTATAATCTCAAGTTCATGCTCGAGTATCTTTTGTTTTGTCAGGGCGATTGCCGCATCAAGAAGGTTAAGTTCTTGTCCGTCACATCCTCTTATTTTAGGCAATAGTTTAGTGTCTCGCTCATTCTTTATCGAGGCAAACCCTTCAAGAACATCGGCTACCGATTCAATAAGCTTGTGCGGATTCTCATAAACAATACCAGACAGCTCAAGAGAATCTGGAAGCTCACGGGCAAGTTCCACTATATTTTGATGGGGGCTTATGATATATAGGCGTATAAGCAGATCACACAAGGGCCAGATGGGTTTTTTTATGTCCATGGCTACCTTTTGATCATGGATGTGACTTTCCTCACGATTATTGCCGGGGTAAGGCCGAGTATCTCTCTTAGGGCCTCTTGGCTTCCAGCCTCTATAAATCTGTCAGGCAATCCCAGGCGGATAAGCTTGGATGACGGCAGGTCAAGATCGTTCAATCCTTCGAGAACCGCCGAGCCAAGGCCACCTACGAGGGTATTTTCTTCAATAGTGACAAATTTGCCATTTGTTTGGGCCGCAAGCCTGTCCAAGAGCTTCATGTCTATCGGTTTTATAAATCTGGCGTTCACTACGGTTGCACCTATGCCAGCTTCGGCAAGCCGGTTTGCCGCTATTGAGGCGGTCTTTACATGGTGGCCGCCGGCAATGATGGCCACGTCATCACCTTCTGATATTATCTCCCAACTGCCAATAGGTATCTCTTTTAGTTCCCAATCCATACTCACCCCGATCCCACATCCTCTTGGATAGCGTATCGCAATGGGACCGTTAAATTTTATGGCCGTGTATATCATATGCTGGAGTTCATTTTCATCTTTTGGCGACATAATGACAATATTTGGAATGGCCCTTAAAAAGCTTAGATCAAAGGCGCCATGATGCGTTGGTCCGTCATCGCCCACTAGTCCACCTCTATCTATGGCGAACACGACTGGTTGTGCCGTAAGGCATACATCGTGGATGAGTTGGTCATAAGCCCTTTGTAAAAAGGTGGAGTATATAGCCACAACAGGCTTTAGACCCTCCATTGCAAGACCGGCTGCAAATGTAACTGCATGCTGCTCGGCGATCCCTGTGTCGAAAAACCGTTCCGGGAATTCCCTTGCAAAGGAGTCAAGTCCTGTACCTGATGGCATTGCGGCGGTTATCGCAACTATGTTTTTATCCTCACGGGCTATTTTGACCAGGGTATGACTAAAGACGCTCGTATATGAAGGAGGTGTGGGTTTTTCTTGAGATATGGGCCTTCCCGTGGATATTTCAAATGGCCCAACACCATGAAAGTTCTCGGGCTGCCTTTCCGCCGGCAGGTATCCCTTGCCTTTTTTTGTTAGCACATGGACGAGGATTGGTCCTGGTATATTACTTACGTTTCTAAGCGTTTCAATCAAAATTTCAAGATTATGGCCTGGAAGTGGGCCGACGTATTCAAACTGGAGGGCCTCAAACAGCATGCCAGGGGTAATGAGGCTTTTCAAAGAATCCTCGCCGCGTTTGAGAAGGGCCCATATCTGTTCTCCTGTGTCAGAGCGCTTGAGAAATGACTCAATCTCGATTTTCAATCTTGACATCACCTTACCTGTGAGTTTTCTGCTTAAAAACGATGAGAGCGCACCCACATTAGGCGAGATCGACATCTCGTTGTCATTCAGGATTACTATTATATCTTTTTTTAAGTGGCCTGCGTTATTCAATGCCTCAAAGGCAAGGCCGGCTGTCATCGAGCCATCGCCTATCACAGCCACTACCTTTCCCCCTTCACCTTTAAGTCCAAGGGCCGTGGCCATGCCAAGCCCTGCCGATATGGATGTGCTGCTATGGCCGGTGTCAAGACAGTCGTAAGGGCTTTCACTCCGTTTTGGAAAGCCGCTTATCCCGCCATATTGGCGAAGCGTGTGAAATCTGTCGGCTCTGCCGGTTAATAGCTTGTGTGCGTAGGCCTGATGGCCGACATCCCAGATTATCTTGTCTTTTGGCGCGTTAAAGACATAGTGTATGGCTATGCTGAGCTCAACCACGCCAAGGCTTGGGGCCAGGTGACCGCCTGTCTGGGATACGGTTTCTATAATTTTTTTACGGATCTCGTGGGCGAGTTCGCCAAGCTCCTTTATCTTTAGTTTCTTTAAATCCGCCGGTGAATAGATATTTTTTAAAAAATCAGACATTATCTATCCCTTTCTACCACATATTGGGCCATGGCCCTAAGTGGTTCGGCTTTTTCATCGAACGCCTCAAGGCAGGACAAGGCGTTATTAAGAAGAAAAACAACGCTATGCCTTGCTTCATCAACTCCGAACAGTGCGGGGTATGTAGCCTTTTTCTTTTTTGCATCAGATCCTATAGGTTTGCCCATCAACGTCTTGTCGCCTTCAACGTCAAGTATATCGTCTATAATCTGGAATATGAGCCCGAGGGCCATCCCATATCTTTTAAGTTGTCTTATTTCTTCTTGCGTCCCCTTGCCCAAAAAACCTCCAGTTTCTACGGATGCCTGGATCAATGCCCCTGTTTTGTGTCTATGAATGAAATCCAGGGTCTTTGAATCAATATCCCTTCCCTCCATAAGTATATCGGCCGTCTGACCTCCTACCATGCCGAAAACCCCTGCCGCCTTGGATATGATTGAGACCGCCCTAAGCACTGATTCAGAAGAAATATGTCCGATCAGAGCCTGGTTCGTCATGAGCTCAAAGGCATATGTCAGGAGCCCGTCTCCGGCAAGGATCGCCACCGCCTCTCCGAAGACCTTATGACACGTTGGCCTGCCCCTTCTTAGATCATCATTGTCCATGGCGGGCAGGTCATCGTGGATGAGCGAGTAGGTATGAATACATTCGATGGCGCATGCGAATGGAAGCAGTCCAGCCATATCGGCCCCAACCGCTTCCGCCCCTGCTAAAAAAATTATTGGGCGCACCCTCTTTCCGCCGGCCATCAGACTATATTGCATGGCGTCAAAGACAGGCTTTGACGGGCCATCCTCCATTGGAAGCCACTTTTTAAGCGCAGCATCAATAATTGCGCGTTGTTTTTTAAGATAACTTTTGAGGTCAAAGGTCTTCAAGCTTAAGCACCTTCTCTGTCTGTATTCCAAGGCTTGAAGATATTTTTCCCGCCATCTCCTTTTATAAGTTCTTCAACTTTCTTTTCAGTTTCATCCAGATATTTTACGCAAAACCTGGCAAGCCTTACACCTTCTTCATAATTTTTTATGGCCTCTTCAATGGAAAATTCTTCTGACTCGAGTTTATCCACAATCTCTTCGAGTTTTATCATGGCCGTTTCAAAATCGAGTTTTTTAGATTTGGCAGGCATAATCAACCCCGGACTTGAACCATTTGATGCTCTATGTTACCTCATGCCATATGGAAGTGCGAGAGCCTTGTTGCATTCATCCTGAAGATACAAAAATAAGACCAATTCCATGGTTTGAAAAGTTTATTTTTACTGTAACCGACCTGTGGCTGTCATCATGCAGACCTGTAATAATAGGAAATGACAAGGCAAAAGCCGTCCTGGAATCAGGCCGCCCGTTTATAATAGGCTTGTGGCATTTTAGCTTGTTGTATACGCTTTTTCACTTCAGGAAGTATCCAGGGGTTATAATGGTAAGCGGCAGCCATGACGGGGACTGGGTCGCACATTATATCATGAGATGGAGGCAGATACCCATAAGAGGCTCGAGACATAAGGGTGGCATGAAGGCGATAAGAGATATGGCCGAGGCTATGAGGACGCAATGTATAGGTGCCGGTATAGTTGCAGACGGTTCACGCGGTCCTGCCCGTATCGCTCAAAAAGGCGCTATAATACTTGCAAGGGATACCGGAACGCCGGTCTTGCCTACCGGATTTTCGGCAAGGCCGGCGTTCCGGTTCAAGAGTTGGGACAAAACCATGCTCCCATGGCCATATTCCAGGGTTGCGATGGCATATGAGGAGCCTTTTTATGTACCCAAGGATGCAAGGGGCCAAACACTCGAGATATATCGAAGGCATTTTGAAGACAGTCTGAATAGGGCCACAGCCAATGCTGAAGCGGCGCTCTGGGCCGGCGGAAGGTTATTGGAGGGAATATGACCTTTAATTTTGCTTTGGGGCATTTCAATCTGCTTGATTTCATACTTACATTTATAATTGGCTTTACGGTCATTAGAGGGTGTTGGATAGGCTTTAGCAGATCGGCGGCCTCGCTCTTGGGCGTACTTTTGGGTTTCTGGACAGGCATGACCTATCTTTCTTTTCTTTCCGGGAAACTTGCCCCGTTCATCAGGGAAGAGATTGTCAGGTCATTTGCATCCTTTTTGCTCATATTTTTCCTGGTTTATCTGGCCTTCACGATAATCGGGATCGTAATAAAGGGCCTTCTCAAAACCTTGCATCTTACATGGGCCGATAGGGCAATGGGGGCGTTTATAGGACTGATCAAGGGCCTCGTCCTTACCGGGGCCATTATATTTTTACTTACAGTCTTCTTGCCGCCGCAAAGCCATATATTAACGGATTCGGTTCTCTATCCAAAATTAAGCCAGATCTCACAGGCGCTTTGCACGATCGTTCCTGAAAATATCAAAGGGCGTTTCATGTGGAAGTGGAGACACATACACAATGGGTCCAATGTAAATGGGCTGGAGGTTTAATGGATAACGAAGGTATTGTTCTGGCGCTTGCCGGAAACCCGAATGCAGGGAAGACCACCTTGTTCAATCAGCTTACAGGGGCCAGACAAAAGGTTGGAAATTGGGCCGGAGTAACCGTTGAAAAAAAAGAGGGGGTGCGCGAACACAAGGGCGCAAGGATACGCGTAGTTGACTTGCCTGGCATATATTCTCTGACCGCATATTCTGTGGAAGAAGTGGTTTCAAGGGACTTCATCCTGGATGAACGGCCAGATGTGGTTGTAGATGTGCTTGATGCATCAAACCTCGAAAGAAATCTATACCTTGCGACCCAGCTTATAGAATTCAATATCCGTCTGGTCTTTGCCATGAATATGGTAGATGTGGCGCAAGCAAGAGGTATGGCCACTGATTACGACCAGTTGGCCAGACTCCTCGGGGTTCCGATTGTAAAGACCGTCGGGACAAAGGGCGAAGGGATAGAAGAACTGCTCGACACGGTGATAAAGGTGGCCAGGGACAAAGACCCTATCGCAAGACACATTCATATACACTATGGTCAGGAAATAGAAGAAGAGATCAAAAAAATCCGTGACGGGCTGAAAGCCATCCCCGATATCGCCAACATGTATTATCCACGATGGACGGCCGTAAAACTTATCGAAAATGATCCGCTTATAAAAAAGACAATAATATCAACATCAGATGGGCGGTCCATCCTTGAGCAGGTGGATAAAAGCCGTGTCCATCTGCAAACTATATTTGAGGACGACCCTGAGACCCTTATCGCAGAAGCGCGCTATGGTTTCATCTCTGGAGCGCTCAAAGAAACCACGCGCCTGTCGGCGGTTGCAAAAAGGACCCTGAGCGACCATATAGACCGGGTCCTGACCAACAGGGTTTTTGGTTTTCCGTTCTTTATTTTATTCATATACCTTCTCTTTCAGGGCACGTTCGCTATCGGATCCTATCCGGTGTCATGGATACAATCGGCCGTAGAATTCATGGCCCACACGTCTGAAAGATTTTTGCCGAACGGCGACCTCAAGGATCTTATAATAAATGGAATTATTGGCGGCGTGGGCGGAGTCCTCGTGTTTCTGCCGAATATCGTCCTGTTGTTTTTGGGGATAAGTCTTTTTGAAGATACAGGATATATGGCGAGGGCCGCCTTTCTCATGGATAGGGTTATGCATACGTTGGGATTGCATGGCAAGTCATTTATACCGCTTCTCATGGGTTTCGGCTGTAATGTCCCTGCCGTTATGGCCACCCGCACCCTTGAGACCAGACGCGACCGTTTGCTCACAATACTTATCAACCCATTAATGAGTTGCTCGGCGAGGCTCCCCGTGTATGTGCTACTGGCAGGGGCGTTTTTCCCTGGAAGCGAAGGCAACGTCATATTCGCGGTATATGTCATAGGTATTGTTCTGGCCGTCCTTATGGGTCAGTTTTTTAAAAGGACGTTGTTTAGAGGCGAGGCCGCGCCATTTGTGCTTGAATTGCCTCCTTACAGGTTGCCAACAGTTAAAAGCTTGCTCATTCATATGTGGGACAAGGCCAAGGTATATCTCCAAAAGATGGGGGGAGTGGTCTTTGCCTTTTCAGTGGTCATCTGGTTTCTTGGGGCATTTCCAAAAAATATACAATATAGCCAGGATTATAGGGCGCAAGAGGCAACTATAAAAAAAGAATTGGCCGACGTGGGCGGTGTGGGTGTTGACTCTGCAAGGGAGCGGTTAGAAAAAAGGCTTCAAGAGATAGAGGGGGCAATGGCGCATGAACACATGGAGCAAAGTTATATAGGGCGTATGGGGAGGGCTATCGAGCCAATGTTGAAACCACTTGGATTCGACTGGCGTCTTGGCGTGAGCCTTCTCACGGGAATTGTAGCCAAAGAGGTGGTGGTGGGCACCATGGGTGTATTGTTTAAGTCAGAAAACCCGGAAGGGGATTCTTACGGTTTAAAGTATGCCCTTAGACAGAGCGGACTCACCCCGGCTACAGCCTTTGGCTTCATGATATTTGTGCTTATTTACATGCCGTGCATTGTTACGGTTGCGGCCATATGGAAGGAAACCGGCTCGACGGGCTGGACTGTATTCGCCGTAAGTTACCTGCTTGTTCTCGCCTGGATCGCGGCATTTTTAATAAGATTTGGATATATTGCATTAAGGGGCTTTGCCTGATAAGAGGCCGCCCTCCTCTCTTTTTAAGAGGAGGGCGGGTATCGAAGACTGCTTATTTAATAGACGTTTAAAAGTTTGAGCGCCAATATCACAAGCCCTGCCACAGCTATTCTTTTAACTATCAGGGGGCTGACCTTTTTTGCTATCATGGGGCCTATATATCCGCCAAGCAGCGCCCCTGGAAACATAATCAAAAAAAACAGAAGATCGAAATTACCAAATTGGTAGTGTCTTACGGTTCCCATGAGGGTGTTAAAAAAGATGGCGAGCAGAGAGCTGCCCACAACGATATACATCGGAAGACCCATTCCAACTGTCATAAGCGGCACCATGAATGGGCCTCCGCCAAAACCAAACATGGAAGATATGATGGCGATCAAGAAACCGCCGACACAGCCGATGATCAAATTTGCCTCAAATTCCTGGCCCCAAAATTCTATTTTCATTGTATTTTTCTCCTTTCAGTTTAACCTTGTTTGGCCTTAGCAGTTTCTGCCGCGCGTTTCTTAAACTCCTGCAAGAGGGCTTTTTCTTTCTTGTTCTTGGCAATATAGCCAGGGGTGGTCTGCCAGAACATCAAACCGGCCAGAACGAGAAGTATCCAGCCGAATACAAATTTAAACTGGGCCAGCGTAATAAGTTCAGTGAGCTTGGGGCCTATGAACCCCCCAACCATCATGGCTGCGCCAATGGAGATGCCGAGTTTCCAGTTGATGAATTTAATCTTAGAATAGTTGTAGATGCCGCTTCCCTGTGAAAACAAAACAGTCGGCATGACAGTCCCCGCAACAACTGTATGTGGCAGGGGAAACATGGAGACAAGCAAGGGGTTCAATATGAAGCCGCCACCTGCACCCATAAGAACTCCGAATATCGATATCACAAGACAGAGCAAGAAGGGCCACAGGGCGTTCAGGCTTGTGCCTGCGTTTGAAAGATAGATATTAGGCAAGCCGATATTATTTACAAAACTTACCGGTTCACTCTTTGTATTTTGGTCCACGACGGCTACGATATTATATTTCCCTGGGGCTAGACCTGAGCGGATTTTGAGATCGGCCTTGAAAGTTCCATTAGGACTGACCTCTACGGCTGCGCCAAAGAGCTTATTTGGCGATTTAAAACGCGATTTTAGCAATTGCATGGAACGCACTCTGTTTTCCTTATCGTCAAGCGGCGGCAGGAGTGTGCCTCTAGAGCCGATTATGCTTGCGAGTATGCTTGCCTGATAATGGTCTATCGTCATTTTTGCCGGCTCCAAATAGGCGGCTTCGGCGCCAAGCTCTTTTAGGGCATTGGATACGCTCCATTTGCCGCCTTCTTTGCTTATTTTCGAAAGCTCGGCCGCCTTATCTTTTGGCACAAATATTTTGTAGTAGGCCGGCATATCATAGGTCATGTACAATATATATGGAATTTTACCGGTATTCTTATCTGGTTTATTGTCAAAAAAACTTGCCCTTACTTTTTTATCGGCCGCATATACTTCAAGATATACGGGTTTTCCTTGAGGGGCTGTACCTGTCACCGTAATAACGCCTCCGTTTTCTAGCGAGGCTTTATCTGTCTGAATTGTAATGAGTGAATTTGTATTTGGTTGGGCGGTTGTTGAGCGTTGGATTTGAGTTGGTGCAGGGTTGATGGCCTGCTGTTGTCCTTGCGTAGCACCTGTTGTCTGAGAATATGCCGCTGGTACTACGAAGGCCAAGCTTGTTACGAAAATAAATAGAACAAGTAAATCAATGTCCTTTTTCATAGATCTTTCCTCTCGTAGATTTTATTTTTTTTAAATTATTTTTTACCCACTCCCCGGTTAGATAGTTTTTTTCATCTCCTTTCTCTTTTATTTTGTATAGTTAATCGTCATATAAAGTCAAATAAATTTTTCAATCTTGTTCAGACAGCGCATGGCAATGGCATACTGGTAAGAGGTACATCAAATTTATTTTTGATATCAAAGTCAGATGTAATCTCTGATATTTTATAATTTTTTGTTTCATTGCGTTGAGATATTGCGTAGGTCATGGTATCCAAGAAAATGGCAAAATCTACATTACGGATATCTATATTGTCTGGCACATCTATGCGGCCAAACGAAAAATTAAGGATACCCTTTATCCCCGCCTTAACTAGCATATTTGCCGCATCTTGAGCTTTCTCGTTTGACATGGCTATTACGCCAAGCTCAATTCCGCTTTTTTTTATCGTATCTTCTAGAATAGTTATTGGCCTGACGGGAATACCTCCAATGGTTCTTCCGATGCTGGCGTCATCAAAATCAAAAATGGATACAAAGTTATATCCCCTTTTTTCAAACTGACCGTATTGCAATAAGGCTTGACCTATTTGATTGGCCCCTATTAATACCATTTGCCATTGCTTGCTAAGGCCGAGTATGCCTTGTATACTCATAGCAAGTTGGTCAACTTTATAGCCTACCCCTCTAACACCGAATTTACCAAAATACGATAGATCTTTGCGTAATTGAGCAGGATTTACATTGGTATAGTGTGCAAGATCGGCAGAAGATATTACATTAATGCCCTTTCTAAGTAATCTTTGAAGATTCCTGTAATACATTGATAATCTTAATATTGTTGCCCTTGGAATTTTATTATTATACAATTGTGACCTCCTAATTGATTCATTAAAAATCAATTTTAAAAGATGCAATTTATATACCAAAAATAAAAATAACAAATAATTATAACTAAAATATTTAAATTCAATTAGTTATAATTATTTGTTATTATATGAAGAATAAAAAAAGAAAAAAATAAGCAACTTTTTTGTTGCATTATTTAAAAAAATTAAATTTTTTGAGATTTAATTAAATTAATTATTAAAATCACAAATAAAATTTTAAATTAATAATGCAACTTTTTTGTTGCATTATTAATTTAAAATTTTATTGAATTATAATTTTTATAATATAATTTATTGAAATAATTAGATAATAAGAATTTATAAAAATTTAACGTTCAAGCCAATAATTTGGTGATTCCTTTGTAATAATAACATCATGGACGTGACTTTCTTTTAAACCAGCATGAGTTATTTGCACAAATTTGGCCTTTTGCCTCAATTCTTCTATACTTACGCAGCCCAGATAACCCATGCCTGATCTAAGACCACCTATAAGTTGAAAGATAGTAGCGGCAAGCGGGCCGCGATACGGCACCCTGCCTTCTATCCCCTCTGGCACTAATTTTGACGTGGATTCGACATCTTCCTGGAAATAACGGTCCTTGCTGCCATCCTTCATGGCCCCCAGAGACCCCATGCCGCGATAGACTTTGTAACTCCTGCCTTGCAGTAGCTCAAGCTCTCCAGGGCTTTCATCCGTTCCGGCCACAAGGCTTCCTATCATTACACAATGCGCGCCGGCTCCTATGGCCTTTGTTACATCGCCAGAGAATTTAATCCCTCCGTCAGCGATAACATATTTGCCAAGTTTGTTTGCAACCACTGCACAATCGTGTATGGCTGACATCTGCGGGACGCCCACACCTGCTATTATACGCGTAGTGCAGATGGAGCCTGGGCCCACCCCTATCTTGATCGCATCGGCCCCGGCCTTGATAAGGGCCTCCGCTCCTTCCGCGGTGGCTACATTACCAGCTATTACCCTTGAGTTAGGAAAGGTATTTTTGATGTCTATGACGGCAGCTATGACATTTTGGGAATGACCGTGCGCGGAATCGACGACAATCACATCAGCGCCGGCCTTAAGAACAGCCTCGGCATGCTCGATGCGATTTTGTCCGACGCCTACGGCCGCCCCTACTCTTAAGCGCCCTAGATTATCCTTGCACGCCAACGGATATTTTTTGATTTTTTCTATATCTTTTATGGTTATCAATCCCTTTAGATTCCCTCTATCGTCAACCACAAGCAATTTTTCTATCCTGTGCTTGTGCAAGAGGGTCTTGGACTCTTCAAGGGTTATACCGACAGGGGCCGTTACCAGATCATCTTTAGTCATGACCTCTTGGACCTCGAGGTCCCAATTAGTCTCAAATCTAAGATCGCGGTTCGTTACTATACCGACAAGCTTTCCCTTTTCAACCACTGGCACGCCGGATATCCTGTACTCTCGCATTATCTGCTGGACTTCCCATATTTTTTGTCTGGGATTGACAGTTACGGGAGCAACTATCATCCCGCTTTCTGATTTTTTCACCTTTTCTATCTCTTTTATCTGGGCCATTACTGACATATTTTTATGAATTATGCCTATACCCCCTTCCCTGGCAAGACTTATAGCCGTATCTGCCTCTGTAACCGTGTCCATGGCGGCGCTCAAAACAGGAATATTGAGTCGAATATCGTCCGTGAGTTGAGTCGAGACATCAACTTCCGAGGGAAGAACTGCGGAGTGGGCAGGTACTAACAAGAGATCGTCAAATGTATATGCCTGAGGTATAGGATGATTCAGCATGTACTCCAAACTCCTTTTGCATTAGATTCATGAGCAGGCCAAACAAGAGGCCTCCATCGGTTACTGTCATATACTCCAGCTTGAAAAACGATAATACACTTAAAAAAATAGCAATACCAGCAGATATTATATCGGCCCTTTCAGGGTCAAGGCCGACGATTGCCCTTCTTGCATCTAGCGGCGTATCTTTGAGACGTGACAAGAGGGCCTTTAATTCTTTCATGTGCGGACAAAATCCCCTTATCCGAGCAGGATCATATCGCGCCATGCCAAGGAGCATGGCCCCCATCGTTGTGGCACTTCCGCCAACGCCTATTATGCTTTTGGGAGCATATAACATATTGGGCGCCATTTTTTTCAGGGCATTTTTAACATATTGTTCGAGAAGTTCAAATGCCCTGCCATAGCCAGGACCGTGGCCAAGAAACATCTCGGTCAAGCTTACAGCGCCCATATTTAGACTGATTGAAGATATTATATCTTTACCGTTTGTCAGAGTGAGTTCCGTGCTCCCGCCTCCAGCATCAACAATAAGCGCCAGGGCAGGCATGTATTTAAGGCTGCAATAAACGCCGAAGGCAGAGGCGGCGGCCTCGGCCTCGCCGCTCAAGACCTCTATGTTAAATCCGGTCCTTCTGCGGACCTCATCAATAAAGAATTCTCTGTTAGAGGCGAT
>JAJYLJ010000020.1:18156-22544 GCA_021787835.1 Deltaproteobacteria bacterium
CGCATCCCACTTACAGGCCGAATAGAATTTATAGCCGTTTCGCCACAAATGTCTAATATAGTCGATATGGCAAAACTTGTAGCATCAACAGGGCTTACGGTCCTTATTACCGGAGAGACAGGGACGGGCAAGGACATCCTTGCCCACTTTATCGGCAGAGAGAGCGGATGCAGCAATTTTATGGCAATAAATTGCGCGAATTTAACAGCCGAGCTTGCCGATTCTTTGCTATTCGGTCATGTCAAGGGCAGTTTCACTGGTGCGGCGGACACGCGCCAAGGCTTAGTCGCAAAAGCCGATCATGGGGTACTCTTTCTTGATGAAATTGGCGATCTCCCTGCATCTATTCAGCCCAAGTTCCTGCGATTTCTCGATACAGGCAATTATATGCAGATAGGGAGCACCAAGGAATGTAAAAGCAGCGCAAGAATCATCGCGGCAACAAACCAGGACCTTAAAAAGCGTATATCGGATGGGACCTTTCGCGAAGATCTATATTTCCGCCTGGCCAGTTTCCCTCTGCATATCCCGCCGCTAAGGGAAAGACGTGAGGATATTATCCCTTTGATAAGGATGCATATAAAAGACATAGAGATTGCTTTCAGTTGTCGCATAACTATTGATCAAGAGGGCGAAGATATGCTTTTGCGATACGATTATCCTGGCAATGTGCGCGAATTATTTAATATCCTTGACAGGGCGGCAGTCCTTGCCAAGGGAGATATCCGCGGAAGCATACTTAGGCCGCTTTTGGCGAATCAAGGTGGAGCCAATAATTCAATAAAAGGAGCTTTCTGGTCAGAAAGCAGATCAGAGTCGTTAAAAAAAGAAAGGGAGCTTATTGAAGCCGCGCTTGCAGCGGCTGGTGGCAACAAATCGGCAGCGGCAAGGATGCTGAAAATAAGCTATAAAACACTCTTTAATAAAATGAGGCTGCTTGATATCTCTGGCTAATTTTCTATTAAGGCCTTTTATTAAGTCCTATCTATATAAAAAGGAGGCTCATCTGAGCCTCCTTTTTATATAGTCATATCTTAACCCACATATCTTAAATGAATTTTGGCAATTTTTTAAGAGCCGCGAGGAGAGTATCTCTCTTGCTCGGTTCGTTCATCACCTTTACATTTTCCCAAGTCCTTTTATGCGGCGCGCATTTCTCAAAAAGGAGATAGATATCCTTTTTCTTGCCGAGATAATAAATGTTAGGCCCTATATTGACTTCTTTTGAACTAAGCCTTTTAGCGCCTTTTTCATGCACGAGCTTATAGACTTCTGATTTCTTATCTGACAAGTCGCCAAAGATGCGGGCATTTACAATGCAGGTTTTCACGCATGCAGGTATCTCGCCATGTGCGATGCGTTCTACACAGAATGTACACTTATCAGCCTTGGGTTCATCTAGTTTATCGTTCAAATATCTGGCGCCGTAAGGGCATGCGGCAACGCAGTTACCACAACCTATACAGCGGTCCTTTTCTATCAAGGTGGCCCCTGTGAATGGATCTTTATACGTGGCCGCTATCATCATCTTTTTCACTTCACCGGTCTTTGGATTTTTGAATTCCCTCTCGACCTTATCCACCGGGCACACCGGAACACATACCGGGTGGTCACAGTGATTGCAGAGTCCCGGCCAAAATGTATATGAAAGTCCATTGGGCGTCTTATCAGGGCCCAGACGATCGACCCAGTTTCTGTGATAAGGCACTGGGACCTGCCATTCCGCCCTGCACGCAAGTGCGCAGGCATGGCACCCAACACAACGATTTAAATCTATAACCATGGCATATTGATTCATTTTTTATTCTCCTAGGCAGTCTTTTTCATTTCGAAGCGCGGTATATCGGGTGGAAGAGGTTTGATCTCAGGGATATTCAATGTCTTCCCATCCTTTATAAGCCGCACAAAGTCAGTACGGTGAGAGCTGGCCCCCATGAACGGATCGGCTTCATAGTTGGTTATCAGGAACTCATCACTTGCACCTTTTTTATAGGCCTTAGTAAGAAGAGGCGATGTACTTCCGAAGCCATGTGGCAGATAAACAGCGTCGGGCCTGATTCCTGGCGTGACCTTTACCTTGACCGGGTATGACTGCTTTCCGGCGTGATTCTCGATCACAACCGTATCTCCGTCCTTTACGCCGATTTTGCTTGCGACTTCATCGTTAAGCCACAATTCATTCTCAGGGCATTCATTATGCAGCCACAGATTATTCATCGTCCTGCTGAATGTATGCATGGGCATGCGGCCATAGACAAGGCGCACATATCCAACTGGAGCAGCCGGTGTGGCTATAAACTTCGGCATCGGATCCAGCTTATTCTTGGCGAAATCTTCCACATAAAGTTCATACTTGCCGGAATCGGTAGGAAGTTTAAGGTCTTTGCTGTCACGATAAGGCTTCGCAGGGAAGGTTATGAGACCGCCCTGGGCATTGAGCTTATCAAGCGTCAGATTCATAGGTTTGAGCTGTATATTTAGATAGTCCTGCTCTTTCTCATATGGGAAGCAGCTGAGGTTGAATTTTTTGGCTAGCTGATGCGACACCCAGTATGGAGATTTGGCTTCAAACAAAGGCGGCACCACTGGCTGGCGGACAGTCATGTATGGGGTAAGACCTTCATAGGTATAGATAGCGTCGTACCGCTCAAGATAAGGGGTGTCAGGCAAGATAATATCAGACCAAATCGCCGTTTCACCAGGCAACATCTCGGAGCAGAAGATAAAGTCGAGTTTTTTGATGGCATCCATCGTGTCGTACGGATTTGGAATCGTCTGGAGGATGTTTACTCCATTTATGCCCCAAAGTTTTATCGGATAAGGCTTACCTGTGATGGTCGCCTTTATGATCTCTGCTGTCGGGGTCCCAAGCATTGATGCATATGGGTATGTGGTTTTCAGAGAGACCGGTGGCTCGCTCTCTTTAACCTCAATACCCATGTTCGCCGCCTTTGGCTTCTTTACCGGTGTCGGGAAGTATATGCCGCCCGGAACTCCCACCGCGCCGAATAAGGCCGTCAGGATCGAAAGGGCCTGGTGACGTCCGACATCGCCGCGTCCATACCATGTGGCGTGTCTACCTGGGTGTATGGCGACGTGCGGCCGCGTCTTGGCCAAAAGGTCTATGGCCTTCTTCATGTCCTCTGGCTTGAGATCGCATATCTTGGCAGCCCACTGGAATGTATAAGGCTTTACCGATTCCTTGAGTTTGTCGAAGCCTTCGCAGTGATTCTTTACAAACTCCTTGTCGTAGAGATTGTTCTGTATGACGTAGTTGATCCAGCTCAAGAGAAGGGCCGTGTCTGTGCCGGGACGTATCGGCAGATAAATATCGGCCTTATTGGCTGGAGCCGAAAATCTCGGGTCCACGACCACAAGTTTGGCCCCACTTTCGAGCCCCTTCATATATTCCTGAACATGGGAGACGTGGATGTTTTCACCTATATGACTTGCAACGAGAAGGATGGCCTTTGCGTTGCCCATATCAATATACTGTCTCGTCCCTGAAACAAGATATCCGGCGGTATTTAAATATGCTATTGCGACAGGTCCTACACACTGAAAGAACGCTGGTTCGTTTGTGTAATTTTCGGTTCCAGTCGCTTTGAATATATCGCGCATGAATTCTGCCGACGCCCCATGGTCAAAATAGGCCAAGGCGTTGGGGCCGTATTTTTTCTTGACGTTTTGCATATTGTGGACGATTTCGTCCAGGGCCTCATCCCATGATATTTTCGCCCACTTGCCCTCGCCGCGCGCCCCTACCCTCTTCATCGGGTACTTGACTCTGTCAGGGTCATAGACGAGCTGCACTCCAGAGTTTCCTCTTGCGCACACTTTTACGCCATTGGATGGGCTCTTGGGATTGCCTTCTATCTTGACCAATTTGCCGTCCTTTACCTTGCCTATTATAGGACAGCGCCAGAAACACATCTCGCATACGCTCGAGATCTCCTTGGCCCCAAGACTGCCTGGAAGCCCCTGGCTTGTTGCGCCAGCTGTAGCGCCACTGGCTACGGCAGGCCTGAAAAGACCCCTGCCCTGGAGTTCCATGGCCCCTAAAGCCGCACACCCAGCCGCAGAAAGTTTAATAAACTCTCTTCGTTTCATAAAAAACCTCCCTTTTTAAGAATGCACTATACTTCATGACAAACCTCCTTTTTAAGGTCCTCTAGATTTGACATTGTAAATCTGGCAATAACATCATAATAAATATGGGGATTTGCAGCCAAAAGATTATCTAAAAACTTTGGATACCATTTGAGAAGGTGGCTTTCAAGAAAGCTGCACAAAAGATCATTTTTCTTATATTCGAGCAACATGGCTACAAACTCGAGTTCATAGAAGATATTATCGGCCGGTTCCGGCCCCTGAACCGGCTCAAGGCC
>JAJYLJ010000021.1 GCA_021787835.1 Deltaproteobacteria bacterium
GGGTGCGGTTGAGCTGGCCATAAGCCTGATCGGGCCCATGGCGCTCTGGCTTGGCATCATGAAGGTGGCTGAGACAGGCGGCCTCATGCGGATCATCGCCAGGGGGGTAAGACCGGTAATGGTGCGCTTGTTTCCGGATGTGCCGGACGGTCATCCGGCAATGAGCGCCATGATTATGAACATGGCCGCCAACGCACTGGGCCTGGGCAATGCGGCGACGCCCATGGGGGTCAAGGCCATGCAGGAGCTGGAGAAACTGGCGCCGGAAAAGGGCACGGCCACCAATGCCATGTGTCTGTTCCTGGCGATCAATACATCCAGCGTCACCCTGCTGCCCCTGGGGGTGATAACAGTCCGGGCCGCGGCCAATGCCAAAAGCCCCGCATCCATTTTTATCCCAACCTTGATTGCGACCTGCTGCTCCACCGTTGTCGCTGTCTTGGCGGCCAAGTTTATGGCAGGCAGGGGGCGCTGGCCGGAACAGTCCACCGTTTTTGAAGCGCCTTCGCCCGCCGAGGATGCCTGCTTCGAGACCACCGGGTCTGAACTGTCTCCGCCCGGTCCAGGCGGCAGGATATTTGTCTGGCTTGCGGCAGCCGCCTTTCTGGGCGGCGTTGGATATCAGCTCAGCAGAGCCACAGCACCCTTTGACTTTTCTTCCGCCACCCTTAACAGTCTGTCTAATTGGTTGATTCCGGTGCTGATTTCCGGACTCCTGATCTTTGGCTATCTGCGCGGGGTTAAGATCTACGAAGCCCTGACCGACGGCGCAAAAGAGGGATTTTCCACCGTTATCCGCATCATCCCGTTCATGACGGCCATTTTTGTGGCCATAGGTATGTTCAGGGCCAGCGGGGCCATGGACATCATGACCGGCATCCTGTCGCCTGTTACATCTGCGGTCGGGATGCCGCCCGAGGCCCTGGCCGTGGCGCTTATGCGGCCTCTTTCCGGAAGCGGCTCTTTCGCCATGATGAGCGAGATCGTAAAACAATCGCCGGACAGCTTTCTTGCTGCCCTGGTTTCTGTCATCCAAGGCTCGACCGAAACCACCTTTTACGTGCTTGCCGTCTATTTCGGCGCAGTTGGCATTCACAGGACCAGACACGCCCTGCCGGCCGCGCTCTGCGCTGATGCCGCAGGCGTCATTGCATCCGTGGCGATATGCCATTTATGGTTCGGCTGAGGTCTTTTTAAACCAGCTTCCTTGACCCATTCTGTTTTTTTAAAGGTTCCTTTAAAGGCGATTCCTGTTATTATTAACAATTATGTTAAAAGAAATGGAACTTCTGGCGCCCGCTGGCACCCATGAGACATTCTGGGCCGCACTGGACAGCGGCGCGGATGCTGTATATGTGGGGCTTAGAGGTGTAAATGCAAGGGCCCTTGCAAGAAACTTCTCCATTGAGGAGATAGCAGGGCTCACTGAAATCGCCCATTCGGCGGATAAGAGGCTCTTTGTGGCCATGAATTCCCTTGTAAAGGAGGACGAGATACCAAGGGCCGTGGAGGCCCTCTCTGCCCTTCAGTTAATCGGCGTGGACGCCCTTATCATACAGGACCTGGGCCTCTGGCGTATTGCGCGTGCGCATTTCCCAGCCCTGCCTCTTCATGCAAGCACCCTTATGGCCATTCACAATTCCGCCGGTGTGAAGATGGCAAGCTTAATGGGCTTCCGCCGGGTGGTTCTGGCAAGGGAGATGACCCTTGACGAGATAAGGGCCGCTTCATCTGCCGCCCCGATCGACACGGAGGTCTTTGTGCATGGCGCAATGTGCTTCAGCTATTCGGGGCTGTGTCTCTTCAGCAGCTATTTTGGCGGCAAGTCTGGCTTGAGGGGCAGATGTGTGCAGCCATGCCGCAGACGGTATCTCTGGGAAGAAAAAAACGGGGCCTTTTTCTCTATGGGGGACCTCTGCGGCCTCGATGCGGTGGAAGACTTGAGACTGGCAGGCGTCAGGACACTAAAGATAGAGGGCAGGCTTCGTCCGCCCCGCTATGTGGCCTCGGTTGTCAAGGCTTACAGGATGGTGATGGACAGGCCTGGAGACAAAGCGGCGCTTTCTTCGGCGATGGACCTTGTCAAGGACGCCTTGGGCCGTCCATATACAAGAGGCTATTTTTATGGGCCTTCGCCGGGTGATGCCATCCATCCGCAGCGTATGGCCAATACCGGCAAATACATTGGCCGTGTCCTTGAGCAGAAGGGTGAAACGCTGCTTGTCGAGGCCAAAATGCGCCCCGAAGGGTCAAGCCGCCTTAGGATCGTCCACCGGGGTGGAGAGGAACAGAAGAGCTTTTTGTGTATTGGGGTTGAAGATGCCGGGGATGGGAGGTTTCTGCTCAAGGCGGATGCGGCGATAAACGCCCCAAGGGGCGCCTTTGTCTTCCAGGCGGATGTGACAAGGGCGGCCGCTGACCCGCGGATACCACCGGCAAGAAGATTGACCGGAGGCATGAAACGATTCGGGGCGCTTATCAGGAAGGCTCGTCTTGAGGCCCAGGGTATATTGATGGCCATGAGGGAGGCCAACGGGTTGGCCGGAGACAAGGGGTCGAAAAACAAGAAACAATCCCATCGTATCTGGATCAGGCTTTCAGACCCGCGTCACCTGCCATTTTTAAAAAGAATTGATATCACGGGGGTCAATCTGCCGGTTACCAGGCAGAATTTAAGGCTCCTGAGAGGCAAGAAAACGATCCTGAGCGGCGCTGAATGCCTCTGGTCCCTTCCTTCGATAATAAACGAGAGCGAGATCGCGTTTTACAAGGAGGCAGTTAAACGGCTCATGGGCCTTGGATTTAAAAGGTTCGAGGTGGGGAGCCTCGGCACCCTCGGCATATTGCTTGATGTCTATAGGGGCAGGGGCCTTGGCGGAAAAGGCCGTGTCACGATATCTGGTTCATACACGCTTAACCTGCTTAACTCTCAGGCCCTGCTTGGGGCCAAAGGACTGGGCATAGAGGCCCCGCAGTTTTCTATTGAGACGGACAAGGAAAACGCAAGGCTCGCCTTGGCCCATGCGTATTCGGTCCGGACGGCCTTTACAATTTTTTCATATCCGCCCGTTTTTACAAGCCGCATGGATCTCAAGGCCTTCAGGCAACGCGGTGCGCTGACAAGCCCAAAGGGCGAACATTTTTACTGGCGCAGCGAAGGGGGCATGGGGTTTCTTGTCCCCGACAGACCGTTTTCGCTCCTTAACAGACAGGATGACCTGAAAGAGACGGGTTTTTCCGCCTGGGTCATTGACCTGTCGCACTGGCTTAAATCCAGGCGGATGCCAAGGGGCATGGCGCCCGACATCAAGACCCTTTCGCGCATGTTGCATGGCAAGGCCTTTAATTTTTTTGATGGCCTGGGCTAGGTCCATATGTGGCGAAAAAGATTGTATTTTGATATTATTCCGGCCATCAGGACTATCAGATGGATGGGCCGTATAGAAAAATATTTATACTGGAGATATCGTTGTGAGACAGATAATTTCAAATGAATTTTTGGAGGCCTTGTTTCCCAGGGAGCGGGCGGATGAGTTTTTTGATGCCATCTATGGAGGCGCGGAGGAGGGCGCATTTGACATAGCGCTTGGATTCGGCGGTTTTGATGAGACGGTATACGAGATGCGTCTCGAATACCGGCTTACGGAAAGACCCGGCAAGTGTATGGCCTGCAGCCTGACCAGCGGTCTTCCCGCGGTATTCCGCAGACACCCTTTAATTGATATTGAAGGCACTGTACAGAAAATAGGTGAAAGGCTTGGACCCAATTGGACGGTCTTGGGATGGGATATTGGCCATACAATGCCAAGCGCTCCAAAGGTAAACGTCATTCCGCTCAGGATAAAATTCGACAAAAGGGGTGATTGATATGAAGATTATAGCCTTTGGCGATATACACATGGATTACGGCGCGGCAAAGGATATTCCAGGGATAGGTGACGCCGATCTCGTGATTGTCACGGGGGACTTCACGAATTTCGGCGGCAGGAAGGAGGCCGAAACGGTCTTGACGGCCATACGCGGCCTGAATGAAAAGATATATGCCCTGCCCGGCAATCTTGATCAGGTCTCTGTAGGCGGCTATCTTGACGAGCTGGGGATAAATATCCATGCAAAGGGTGTGGCGATAGGTGACGCAGGGATATTCGGCGTGGGCGGCTCGAATATTACACCATTTAATACGCCTATGGAATTTTCAGAGCAGGAGCTTGCCGACATGGTTATGGCCGGCTACAGACAGATCTCGTCCCTTCCCGTGAAGATACTCGTCTCGCATGCCCCGCCATTTAATACCGTGGCGGACCGTATCGGAAGCGGCGCGCATGTCGGAAGCGCTGCCATACGCAAATTCATAGAGACGGAGCAGCCGGATTTTTGTCTGACGGGCCATATACATGAGTCAAGGGGCGAGGAACGGCTGGGAAGGACATTGATTTTGAATCCAGGCATGTTAAAAGGCCCGGGCTGGATTGAGATTGTGCGCGAAGATATGGGCGGAATATGGAGGGCGAGGCTTAATTAAAGCTTACGGTCGATTACAGCCCAAATGGAAGTCCCTCCCCCATGTCGGGGGAGGGATATATGATAAACTGAAGATTATTTTACATCCTCAAAATCCGCATCAACGACGTCTTCATCTCCGCCTTTTCCCTGCTGTTTTGCCCCAGATTCTTCGCCGCCTGGAGAGCCAGCCGATGCCTTTTGATACATCATCTCTGCTAGTTTGTGAGAGGCCTGCATGAGTTCATCCTGGGCCTTTTTAATCGCCGTCGTGTCAGTCCCCTCCATTTCTTTCCTTAGATCTTTTATCTTATCGTTTATCTGGTTTTTCGTCGCCTCATCGACCTTGTCGCCAAGTTCAGCGAGACTCTTTTCGGTGCTGTAGCAAAGGGTGTCGGCGTGATTTCTCACCTCTATCAGTTCCTTGCGTTTGCGGTCTTCTTCGGCATGGAGCTCAGCGTCCTTTATCATCTTTTTGATCTCTTCCTCATTGAGGCCGCTTGAGGCTTGTATGCGTATGGACTGTTCCTTGCCAGTCGCCAGGTCCTTGGCGGAGACGTTCAGGATGCCGTTCGCATCTATGTCAAACGTAACCTCGACCTGCGGCACACCCCTTGGGGCCGGAGGGATGCCGACCAGTTCAAACCGTCCAATGGTCTTATTGTCTGAGGACATCTCCCTTTCGCCTTGGAGCACATGGATAGTCACCGCATTCTGGTTGTCCGCGGCGGTGGTGAATATTTGGCTCTTTCTTGTCGGTATGGTGGTGTTTTTCTCTATGAGCTTTGTCATGACGCCGCCGAGGGTCTCGATTCCAAGGGAGAGAGGGGTTACGTCAAGCAAAAGGACATCTTTTACTTCGCCCTTCAAGACAGCGCCCTGAATGGCTGCGCCTATGGCCACGACCTCATCAGGGTTTACGCCCTTATGAGGCTCTTTACCGAATATCTCCCTGACCTTGTCCTGTACCTTCGGCATGCGGATCATGCCGCCGACCAGGATGACCTCGTCTATGTCGGCCGCCGTAAGACCGGCATCCTTGAGAGCGGTCATGCAAGGCTGGACCACACGGTCGATCAGGTCTGCGACAAGGGACTCGAGCTTGGCCCTGGTCAGCTTCACAACCAGGTGTTTCGGGCCGGATGCGTCCGCCGTTATGAATGGCAGATTGATCTCGGTTTCCGCAGTGGTTGACAGTTCGCACTTCGCCTTCTCAGCCGCCTCCTTGAGCCTCTGGAGGGCCATGCGGTCTTGTCTTAAATCTATACCGTTTTCCTTTTTGAATTCATCGGCGAGCCAATTGACGATTCTTAAGTCAAAATCTTCGCCGCCCAGGAATGTATCGCCGTTTGTGGCCTTAACCTCGAAGACGCCTTCCCCTATTTCAAGGATAGAGATGTCGAAGGTGCCGCCGCCAAGGTCGAAGACGGCTATTTTTTCCTCCTTTTTCTTGTCGAGGCCATATGAAAGCGAGGCGGCGGTGGGCTCGTTTATTATGCGAAGCACATTGAGACCGGCTATGCGGCCCGCATCTTTTGTCGCCTGACGCTGGCTGTCGTTAAAATACGCGGGCACGGTTATGACCGCGTCCGTTACCTTCTCGCCGAGATAGTCTTCGGCGGTCTGTTTCATTTTTGTAAGAATCATGGCGGAGATCTCCGCCGGACTGTATTGTTTTCCTTTGATTTCTACATAGGCATCGTCGCTTGGGCCCTTGACTATCTTATAAGAGACTATGCCCTTTGATTTTTCTACCTCGGGATCGCCGAATTTCCTTCCGATAAGCCTTTTTACGGCGAAAACCGTATTTTCAGCATTGGTGACCGCCTGCCTTCTGGCAAGCATACCGACCAATCTTTCGCCTTTGTCCGTAACCGCCACAACGGACGGTGTGGTGCGGCCGCCTTCAGAGTTGGCCAGGACCTTTGGGTCGCCACCCTCCATTATGGCCACACAAGAATTGGTGGTGCCGAGGTCTATTCCAATCACTTTACCCATATTTATCTGATCCTCCTTATAAAATCTTGAGTTTTCTGTCTGGTTGCAGCATTGTCCATAAACTAAGCATTTGTTCCGTCTTGTCCACTGTTCAAACAAGGTTTTTTTGCGACAACCACCAAGGCCGGCCTCAAAACCTTTTCGTGCAAGGTATAGCCCTTAAGCAGCTCTTTTATTACCGTGTTTTCTTCATGCTCATGGCTTTCTTCGAGACAGATGGCCTCGTGCAGATTAGGGTCAAAATTCTGGCCCTCGGCCACAAAGGCCCTGAGCCCGAAGCGCTCGATGGTTTTGAGATAGCCGGCGAGCGTCAATTCAAGGCCGTCGATCAGTTTATCAATATCCTTGCTTTCCTTGGATGCGGTTATCGCCCTTTCAAGATTGTCCAAAAAAGGCAAGAGCTCATTTGCGAAAGACTCGAGCGCATATTTTATGTACTCTTCTTTTTCCCGTTCTATCCTCTTTTTAAAATTTTCAAGTTCCGCCGCCAGGCGCAGCATCCTGTCCTTGCAGGCCGCAAGCTCATCTTCCTTCTCCTTAAGCCTGGTTTCAAGTTCATTGCAATCTATTTGTCCCTGATCCTGTTGTTCCATATTTTGGGACGCTTTATCCATGATTACGACTCCTTAAATCTTTCACTTAAGATTTGGGCGGTGTATTCAACAAGAGGGATTATGCGGGCGTAATTCATGCGCATAGGCCCCACAACGCCGAGGGTGCCAACCGGCTGATCTACGGCTGAGTATGAAGCAAGTACCACGCCGCATGAAGGATTCTTGTCGCCAAAGGCCTCTGATCCGATAAATATCCTGGCGCCGTTTGAATCTAGGCACTTGTCGAGGAGTACAACCAGATTCTTTTTCTCCTCCAGTGTCTGGAGTATGGCCCTTAAGCGGCCGATCTGTGAAAATTCAGGCTGATCAAGCAGATTGCGTCTGCCGTCTATGAAAAAATCCCCGTAAGCGTCATCTTGTTCATGCCTGTCCATGAGGTCGTTGATCAATACATCAAAGAGCCGTTTTTCTTCCTGGAGCTCCTGCATTATGGTGTCTCTTGCCTCTTTCAGGTCCCTGCAGCGATCAAGCATGCCGTTTAGGCATGAGGAGAATTTTTCAAGCCGTTCCTGGGACAGGCCGCCTTCGACCTTGGCGAGCCTGTTTTGAATGATGCCCGAGTCAGATACTGTCACCACCAGGACCAGGCCAGGCTTTATAGATATAAACTCGATGTGTTTTAGAAGACCCTTGTCGGCCCTCGGGACGCTTACGATGGCGGCATGGCCGGAGAAAGCGGCGAGCATCTGCGCGGTCCTGGCAAGTATTGCCGACAGGTCGTCGTAGACCCTTAAAAGGCCCTCTTCGATAGCCACCTGATCCCCCCATGAAAGGGATTCCCGTTCAAGCAGGTGATTTATGTAATAGCGTATGCCGGCCTCTGTCGGCAGGCGCCCGGCAGATGTGTGAGGCTGGACAAGGAGACCCATTTCTTCCAGATCGGCCATTATATTCCTGATGGTTGCGGGGCTCAGTCCAAAATTGCAATTCTTGGACACCGTCTTTGACCCGATTGGCTCCGCCTCACTGATATATTTATTGATTATGGCCCTTAATATACCCTGTCCGCGTTCCGATATTTCGATGTCCGGATTTTTTTGTCTTGACATATTAAACTTCCGCCCGTAAGCACTTGTCTGGCCTGAATGCCAATAAAAAGTAATTCCGGCGTGCGCATATGTCAACTTGACGGTGAAGCGTATTTTTTGGTTGAACAGTAATTCATTTTAATGTAAGAATAGCTGATTCTTGATTTTGATCTTATCCCAATAAAATTAAGATCAGGGGGTGGGTATGGCCGCCGTGCCTTCTGGCCCGGTATCTTATGGGGAGAAAAATGAACGATAGTTTTAAGATCCAGCTTGACGAAAAACAGATGCCGTCCGCATGGTACAATATCCTTCCCGAGCTTCCGACACCCCTTGCCCCTCCGCTTCATCCGGCTACCGGAAGGCCCGTTACACCCGATGATCTGAAGCCTATTTTCCCTGACGCCATCATCGCACAGGAGATGAGCCAGGAGCCGTGGATAGAGATACCCGGGCCTGTAAGGGAGATTTATAAACTCTGGAGGCCAAGCCCGCTTCACAGGGCGAGAAACCTTGAAAAGGCCTTGAAGACACCTGCCAGGATATATTACAAAAACGAGGGGGTGAGCCCTCCCGGGAGCCATAAACCCAATACGGCCGTGGCCCAGGCCTATTACAACAAGATGGCGGGCGTGAAAAGATTGGCTACAGAGACAGGCGCCGGCCAGTGGGGAAGCGCCCTTTCGTTCGCCTGCGGGTTATTTGGCATGAAGTGCACGGTCTATATGGTAAAGGTGAGTTACAATCAGAAGCCATATAGGAAGATACTCATGCAGGTATGGGGCGGCGAGGTCTATCCGTCACCGACGGACAGAACCAATGTTGGAAGGGCCGTGCTTGCCAAGAATCCTGATTCGAAAGGCAGCCTCGGAATGGCCATATCAGAGGCGGTGGAGGATGCGGCAACACACGAGGACACAAACTATGCCCTGGGAAGCGTGCTTAATCACGTGCTTCTGCATCAGACGGTCATAGGTCTTGAAACAAAGAGACAGCTTGAGTTGGCCGAAGACAAGGCCGATATAGTTATAGGTTGCGTGGGCGGAGGGTCGAATTTCGGCGGCATGGCCGTACCATTTGCAAGTGACAATATCAAGGGAAAGGAAAGCGTCGAGATAATAGGTGTTGAACCAACCTCGTGTCCGACCCTGACAAAGGGCCAGTTCCGTTATGATTTCGGCGATACGGCTGGCATGACGCCGCTTCTTCTCATGTACACGCTCGGCCACGGCTTTGAACCGCCAGGAATACATGCGGGTGGCCTAAGATATCACGGGGATGCGCCCATACTTTGTAATCTTGTGCGTTCAGGGCTTGTGAAGGCAAGGGCGTATCCTCAGAATCCTGTTTTCGAAGCCGCTCTTCTTTTTGCCAGGACAGAGGGGATAGTTCCCGCCCCTGAGACCTCGCATGCCATAAGGGCGGTGGTGGATGAGGCAATAAAGTGCAAGGAGACAGGCGAAGAAAAATGTATAGTCTGCTGCTTCAGCGGGCACGGGCATTTTGATCTTGCGGCATACGATGACTACATGGCAGGGCGCCTTGTGGACTATGAATATCCTGAGGAGATGATAGCCGAGGCCCTGAAAGACCTGCCGAAATTCCCGACCGGCATCTGACGGCGCTAGAATAAGGGCTGCATCTTATCGGCACGGCCGCCTATGGCCGCCTGTCTCAGAGGTTATGGGCGGCACGGTATGTGATCTTGCGGTGATGGACAGGCTGTGGCAGGGTATCCTGTGTAACAGGGCGGATCTGCCGGCCGACGATCCCTTCTTCCGGCAGTGGACATCTTGTTCCGCAGGCCGCGACGGGCGGCTCTGTCTTGCCGTTTTAGCCGGTACATTGTCTTGGCCTGAGTTTATTTATACAAAACAAGGTCTTCGCTGTGGATGTCTCTGTCTTTTGTCCAGACATTCCAATGGCTTTCATAAGCCGGTAATAGATAATAATTATTGCGTTTACGCCGCCGCGTTATACAATTTTATAAAATTACAAAAGACAGGGGTTGAGCGTTTTTTTATGGATATGGCCACATTGGCAGGGCTGGTCTCCGGCGTTTTTCTGATTTTGGCAGCGATTTTTCTTGGTGGGAGCCTTAATAGCTATGTCAGTCTGCCGGCGGTTCTGATCGTTATAGGCGGTACGGCCGCCGCGACATTTATAAGGTTCCCATTTTCCGACCTTGTAAACAGTATGAACATCGCTGCAAAGGCCTTTTTTGTCAAGACGCCGCCTCCGGAATCTATAATAGATGAAATAATCACACTTTCACATATCGCAAGAAAAGAGGGGATATTAAGGCTTGAAAAAGTGGTTGTAAACGACCAGTTTTTAAAAAGAGCGGTTATGTATTGTGTCGATGGTTATGAGTCTGCGCTTATAAGTCAGGTGCTTGACAAGGAGATAGAGTTCACCCTTGAGAGGCACGGCATCGGCCAGGGCATATTCATAGCCATAGGCGAGGCGGCCCCCGCCTTTGGTTTGATCGGCACGCTGATAGGCCTGGTCTCGCTGTTAAGCAATATGAAAGAGCCTTCAATGATCGGTCCGGCGATGTCTGTCGCGCTTCTCACCACCCTTTACGGGGCTGTCATTGCAAATCTCATCGCATTGCCTATAGCAGATAAACTGAAACTCAGGAGTCAGGAAGAGGAACTCAACAAAAGGCTTGTGGTGGAAGGGGTGCTTGGGATCCAGAAGGGTTTGAACCCGCGGATACTTGAGGAATTTCTTACAACGTTTTTATCGGCGAAAAGGCGTGAGGAGTTCGGCGGGTATGAATAGACGGGACAGGTTTAAAAGTAAAAAGAAGGGGACACCTATCTGGGTGCTCTCCTTCAGCGACATGATGACCCTTTTGCTCGGTTTTTTTATACTCCTCTTGTCGTTTTCCTCCATGGATTTGGCCAGATATAAGGAAATATCCGGTTCATTGAAGCGTACATTCGGCGCGCAGAAAGAAAAGGAACCCGCCAGGGGCCGGCCTGTACAGCATGGGAACGCGGATAAGCTCAGGACCGATTTTGTGATGGGAAAGATAAAATCAATCCTTGGCCCCGGGCTTGCGAAAAGCGGGTTGGAGGCCGAGGTGGTCAAGGATAAGGTAATCCTTAGGATGAAAGACGATATTACCTTTGACCTTGGCCAGGCAAGGATTAAGGACGACATAAAACCGTTGCTGGCCAAGGTCAGACAGGTGATAGAAAGTGTACCGGATGATGTAAGAATTATTGGATATACCGACGATCTTCCGATTAAGAGCCCGGTCTATCATTCAAACTGGGATCTTTCAGCGGCAAGGGCGGCCTCTGTCGCCGATTTTTTGCTTGAGTCAAAAACTATCGCCGAAAACAGGTTTTCTGTAATAGGCTATGGTGAGACAAGGCCTGTATTCCCCAATGACAGCCCTGAGCATAGGGCCAAAAACAGGAGGGTTGAGATCGTCTTTGTGCGGCCGGTCCATCCAAGTGAACTGGATGTCACTCCTTTGATCGAAAAGACTGAAAGGCCGCAGAGTCAGCCGGCTGTAAAGCAGCGCTAGTTTATTGGCGGTAGATGCAGTAGATATGGATACGCAAAATCAAACAGATATTCATAACAGAAGACGTTATATAAGGATAACGGACCAGGTTTCGTTGCGCTTCCGCGCCATTGACGAACAAGAATACAGACATATCGAGAAAACATATCTGAATGGAAAAAGGTTTCCATGGATTGCGATAGATGTTCAGTCGCTAAACAAGAGGAGCGATCTTTTCATACAAAGGCTTAGGGAAAGGGGTGATGACGCGCTTGCAAATATTATGGATATATTCGACCAAAAACTGGATCATATCTTAGATATTCTGATGCCTGACAAAAATAGCGGGCCTGCAAGCGAATTATATATGGTTGATCTCAGCGCTACAGGGATGGCGTTTAATCATCAAGACCCCATGCAAGAGGGACAGTTGCTCGAGATCGACATAGGGCTTATACCAGAGAGGTCGTTTATCAGGAGCTACGCCAAGGTTGTAAGATGCGTTGGCAGCCAGGCGGCAGGCTTTAAAATAGCCTTGGAGTTCATTTGGATAAGCGAAATGGATCAAGACCGCCTTGTTGGGCATATTTACAAGAAACAGATCCTTCGGATGCGCAGAGACCATAAAAAAACTTGAGGCGCGGGCCTGGGTCAGGCCGCACCCTCGGACCTCAGGCCCTTCCCCGGCGAGTATGTTAAAGAGACGTCAATGCCATCCTTGAGGCTCTGCGGCCTGCATCCGAATTTAATTTCTTCATCGTTGCACATTATCACGATCGTGCCTGTCGGCAGGATTGAACCCTTGATATCTATTCTGATGGATTGCAGTGTGTCCAGTATCTCTTTCTCCTCAAATCCAGACTTTTGAAACTCCAGTTGATAAGCGCTATAATTTTCAAGAAGTGGCAATAGTTGAGTTAGTTGCTTGGAAATAGTATAAAATTGTTGCCCATATGCCATTATCCAGCTCTCTATGCCATCTTTTGTCTTGGTAGGTGATATATTTCCCTTAATCATTCCAACCAATGTATCTAAGATTAATCCTAATATTTTTTTTTCTTGGTTGTCACCTTCAATTATTGTTGATTTTATTTTTTCAACTGAAATTATTATTTTTTCGCGTATATCTTTTACTGTTTCATTTAATGAGGCTATTATTTTCGTTGTCTTTTCTTTTATTGATACTATTTCTTTAAATTTTTTGCCACCAAGATTTATTTTTACTATATTTCTTATACTCACTTTATTCATTTCTACTTTGTCTGCCGTTATCTCTAGATATGCGCATAGAACTTCTTGTATTTCATTTGGTTTTACTATTAGTAATTCAGTATCAATCTTTGAATGAACTAATTCCCTTGTAATAGTTATTGTTTTGTTCGATTGCAGTATTGCATTTGATGCAATGGCTATATCTATATCTTCTTTTGCCCTTGCTTCAGTTTTTATCATTCTGGCTTTGATTCTTCCCGAAACTTCCACGTTTTTACACTCTATTGAGCCATTAACGACAAGATCTCCTTTTATCATTATTGACAGAGGTCCTCTTATATCTCCCTGGACAAATGTATCGGCCATACATTTTAATTCATTTGAATAAGTTGATATATTGGCGCCCGAAAGATCGATAGGCAATATATTTATCTTGTTTAGTATTGATATTTTATTGAGATTGGATGGTTTTCTTATCCCATCTTTGCATTCGGCGATGATTATGCCTGATAGTATGGAGTATACCCCCCTTCGTGGCCGGCCTGCTTCCTCGGGCGGGCATGATCTTTTAACAACGCCTTCGCCAAGGCTGACTGCGCAAGGCGCGCCTGCCTTAGCTGGTATCGGTTCGCCGAAGATGTCAGTGCCATGCGCCCCTTGGGTCGGCATATAGATGTGCAAGAGGAGTTCATTGTCCGCCGTTTGTGGGGCCTTTTGTATTTCTTTCAAATCGACTGCCTTGCCGCTGCCGGCAAGCAGCCGTCCTGGCGCGAATCCAAGGTCGAAATGTGGGATCACATCGCCGTCCTCCCCATCCACGGGCGGCTCACCGGTTACTATAAGGTTTCTGGCGAGCGGTGAAAAGTTTAGGGTTACAGACCTGGGGCGTATGCCCCTGTCCATGGGGGGGGCCTGAAAGGTGAATTTTTCCTGGACGCCTTTGCTGATCCATCTGTATATCTCTTCCGGCATATCTATGTTTAGCCTGTTGAGCACAAGCCTTACGGCATCGGCCAGTATGCCGTTTTTCACCATATCGACAGGCGGAAGGGTCATAAACGCCTGCTGGATGCGGCTTTCGGCATAGACCTCAAGCACGCTTTCGTAGATCGCCTCTGAAAGCAACCTGGGTGAAGTCAGCAGTTCGTCGTTTATCATTTACAGGCACCGCACCTTTTGCATATGGACGGCGTGCAGAAACCGGTCTGTCTGGCTATGGCCGCCTTTTCCAATTCCTGAGACAGGTAACCCTTCCGCACCCTGTGGCCGATTATTTCCCAGGGCAGCGGGGCATCTATCTCCCCATCCCCACAATATGTTTCGGCAAAAAGACCTCTCTTCTTCAATATCCTTTGCAGCGGAGCGGAAGAGGCGGCCATTTCCTCCAGGACGTCAGCCATGCGTCTGTCCCCCCTGCTCAATATGGCCTGCAGTTCCGCGTTTTTAAACGGTTCCATGCGCAAGGTTACATTGGGGAGTTTGAGGCCTGATTTCAGGATGGCGGATCTGCGCTTTATGGTCTCTTCGTCCGCAAAGGCCATCCACTGAAAAGGGGTCCATGCCTTTGGGACAAAGGTGCTCACAGATACGGTTATGTCTCCTAGAAGTCTTTTTGCTTGGCCGATCGGTCTAAGCGTGAGCCTTATTTTGTTCACCAGATCCACGATGGCCTGGGCGTCATCGTCTGTTTCGAATGGAAGGCCCAGCATGAAATACAGCTTTAGGTTCGGCACGCCACCGGCCACGATTGTCTCTGCCGCCTCAAGTATCTGGGCCTCAGTCAGGTTTTTGTTTATCGCACGCCTCAAGGCCTCGGAGCCTGTCTCTGGCGCGATGGTGGCCGTCTTGGCCCCTGACGCCCTGAGCAGGGAAACGAAATAAGGTGTTATGGCATCCGCTCTGAGGGATGAAAATGAAAGTCTTAAGCCGTCCTTCATCAAATTTCCGCAAAGCCGTTCTATTTCATCCCTGCCAAGGTATTCCAGGCCGACGAGGCCTATATTGCACGCGTCCCCACGCCATTTGAGCGCCGAGATGACGGACTCCACCGGCCATGGTCTCGGCGGCCTGTAGACAAAACCTGCGGCGCAAAATCTGCAGCCACGGCCGCATCCCCTTGATACCTCGACCATGAACATGTTGGGAAACGCCGAGGCCGATGAGACGACCTTTGTGTGCGGGGCGGCGTCAGGTGCACCCTGGAAGAAGGCCGGAGCTACCGGAAACCGGCGGCCGTCTTGGTGATCCCAGCCGGCGAAGCCCCCGTCTTTATAAGCAGGTCTATAAACCTCTGGAACATAAACCCCTGGCACAGAATCGGCAAGGGCCTTAAGGCGTTCGGATCGCGCCAGCCCGATATCCCTCAGCAAGGGCAGTATAGCCGTCAACTCAGGGACCATGGCCTCGATGTCTCCAAGCAGAAATGCGTCGATGAAAGGGGCAATGGGTTCCGGATTTATAAGTGTGGCGACCCCTCCGGCGATTACAAGCGGCTCATCATTGCCTCTTCCTTCCGCTCTTGCCGGGATGCGCGCAGAAATCAAGGCCTTGACGACATTCGGATAGCTTGATTCAAAACTTATGGAAAACATTATAATTTCAAAGTCCCGCAGGGGCCTTTGAGACTCTTCGGAGAGAAGTTGGGTCTTCACCGGATCGAAGTGTGACTCGGGTGTAAAGAAACGTTCCGCCGCCGCCAGTTCATCACGGTTGAGTGTTGCATAGACGCTTTGGAGGCCCAGGTTCGCCATGCCTGGCGCATAGGCGTCGGGAAAGATCAGGGCGACCGGTATGCGCCCCGTCCACCGTTTCTTCAGCGCGCCTTGCTCAATCTTCTTCGTCTTGTTCCATCTTGGCGAGGTCTTCAAATCTTATATCTATGCCTAAAATGCCTACTATTTCGTCTTCGCTGTTTCTGATAGGGGCCGAGACGGTTATGCACAGCGCGCTGGTGATCTTTGAGGTGTAAAAGTCCGACAGATAGCTCTTGCCGTTTTGCATCGGCTCTATGAACCACGGCCTGTCAGAGAAATCCTCGTCCAGCCGGAAGGCGGCATATTTGGCCCTGTATTTCAGGTGAGTTATGTTTTTTGTGATCTTTTTGCCCTCGGCGTTTACCACATATAGAAACTGGATGAACGGATAGTCTTCGATAACCTGCTTCAGGGCCGGTTCTATCCGCCCGGGGTCCATCGACATGATTTCGTGTCTTTCAACCAGCTCGCCGACAAGATGGAAGGCCAGGTTATATGCCTCGGCCTTTAGCTCATCAAAATCAGATGTAAAGAGCTCAGGAAGATATCTCCTCGCCAGGGTATCCATCTCTTCATCAGACATGGACGTGACCCTGCCTTGCTCGTATTGCTGCATGACCTTCTTGTATATCTTTACAACGCCCGGATGTCTTTTATCCACGGCCTTGTCCCCGCTTATCCCCAGCTTTGCGTTTACCCAATGGGCTATGCCGGCCGTCCCGGATTTGTCCGATATGGTCACTGATACAGGCCGCCCGAGTATCTTGGCCGTATTGAAGATATTATATATCTCCTCGTTTTTCAAAAGGCCGTCCGCATGGATGCCGGCGCTGGTTGCATTAAAGTCGGCCCCTGCCAATGGGTAGTTTCTGGGGATGTGGACCCCAAGCTCTTTTTCAAAGAAATCCGCCATTTCTGTTATGGCCAATGTATCTATGCCTTCGCTTGCGCCGCGCAGTCCTATTCTTTCTATTAAAAGGGCCTCGACCGGCGTGTTGCCGGTACGTTCGCCGAAGCCAAGGAGTGTCCCGTTCACAGCCCCGCAGCCATAGAGCCAAGCGGTCACGGCGCTCACAAAACCCTTGTGGAAGTCGTTGTGGCCGTGCCACTCCAAGAGTTCTCCCGGCACGCCGGCGTCATCTATCATGGCCCTCACAAGGCCCGGAACACTCCTTGGCAGCGCCGCCCCAGGATATGTGACGCCATAGCCAAGGGTATCGCAAAGCCTTATCTTTATGTCGATTCCACTTTCTTCTTTGAGTTTCATGATCTCCATGGCGAAGGGCACGCAGAAGCCGTAAATGTCGGCCCGCGTTACATCCTCAAAGTGGCACCTGGGCCTTATGCCAAGTTCGAGCGCGGTCTTCACCGTGGCGAGATAGGTGTCCATGGCCTCCTTGCGGGTCTTATTGAGCTTTAAAAATATATGGTAATCAGAAACAGAGGTGAGTATGCCAGTCTCCCTGAGACCTATGTCCCTGACCAGCTTGAGGTCATCTTTTTTCGCCCTTATCCAGCCTGTTATCTCAGGGAATTCATATCCCTTGTTGACGCATTCGGCTACAGCCTCCTTGTCTTTGTCGGTGTAGAGAAAGAACTCCGACTGGCGGATGATGCCTTTCGGACCGCCAAGCCTGTGGAGGAGGTCGAAAATCCTTGATATCTGCTCCACTGTATAAGGCGGGCGCGCCTGCTGGCCGTCCCTGAAGGTCGTATCCGTAATGAGCATATCTTTTGAGGGCGATGGAATGAGATATTTATGGTCAAAGTCGATCCGGCTTACCTCGTCGTAGGGGAATATCTCGCGCATGAGATTAGGCTCGGCGACATCCTGGAGCCTGTGCCTCCAGTACTTGCTGTGTACGTGATCGAGTAGTCCGCGGGCCGGATTCCATCTGGCCATATCCTTAGCCTCCTTGTTTGTCTAAATTCCAGCCTGGCTTTAGATAGAGCTCGGCGAGCTGGGTCACGCTGACCTCTGCGGGGGCCTGTGTCAGCAGGCACTGGGCCTTTTGGGTCTTTGGAAATGCGATAACGTCACGTATGGTCTCCCTGCCGGCCATCAGCATTACGAGCCTGTCGAGGCCGAACGCCAGACCACCGTGCGGAGGCGCGCCGAAGAGAAGCGCCTCCAGGAGGAACCCGAACTTGTCTCTTGCCTCGTCTTCCGTTATGGAAAGGGCCTTGAATATCCTTTGCTGCACGGGATACTGGTGGATACGTATGCTTCCGCCCCCGATCTCCACACCGTTTAACACGAGATCATATGCCCTTGACCTTATGGACCCCGGATCTGACTCCAGAAGTCCGATATCTTCCGGTTTCGGCGCGGTGAACGGGTGATGGACCGCGACAAACCTGCCCTGGTCCTTGTCGTATTCAAGAAGCGGAAAGTCGGTGACCCATGTGAAGTTAAAGACCCCTTTTGGCAAGAGTCCTTTTTGTCTTGCAAGTTCCAGCCTGAGCTCGCCCAGCACCTTGTATGCGACCGCTTTTTGATCGGCCCCGAAAAAGAGTATGTCTCCGGCCGCCGCCCCAAGCCTCGTCTCTATGGCCTGCCTTTCATCCTCCGAAAAGAATTTGGCGATAGGGGACTGCCATGAGCCGTCTTCTTTTATCTTCACCCATGCAAGCCCTTTGGCGCCAAGTCCCTTTGCAAATTCGGTCAGGTCATCGAGTTCCTTTCTCGAAAGACCGGCCATGCCTTTTGCGTTTATGGCCTTCACCACGCCGCCCGAGGCAACCGCCCTTTCAAACACCGACACACCTGACTTGGCCGCTATATTTGTTATATCCCTGAGCTCAAGACCGAATCTGGTGTCGGGCCGGTCCGTACCGAAGCGTTCCATCGCCTCCATGTAGGTGAGCCTTGGAAACGGTGTCTTGAGTTTTATACCGAGCGTCTCGCTGAACACGTGAGATATCAGGCCCTCTACGAGCACGATTATGTCTTCTTCGTCTATGAATGAGAGCTCCATATCGAGCTGCGAGAACTCAGGCTGGCGGTCGGCCCTGAGGTCTTCATCCCTGAAACAGCGCACTATCTGGTAGTATCTTTCAAGGCCGGCTACCATCAATATCTGTTTATAGAGTTGAGGCGACTGGGGAAGGGCATAGAAACAGCCGGGATTCAGTCTGCTCGGCACGAGATAGTCGCGGGCGCCTTCGGGGGTGCTGCGGGTCAGCATCGGGGTTTCGACTTCGGTAAAATCATGGCCGTTGAGATATTGCCGCATGGCTTGCGCCACCTTGTGGCGGAAGATGATGTTGCCCATCATGCCTGGCCGCCTTAGATCCATATAGCGGTATTTGAGCCGCAGGGCCTCTGAGGGTTCCACGTCTTCATCCAGCGGGAATGGAGGCGTTTTTGAGGTGTTGAGGATCCGAAGCTCGTGAGCCGCGACCTCGATCATGCCGGTCGTTATTTTAGGGTTTTCCATGCCTTCGGGGCGTCTTCGCACCTTGCCTTTTACTGCGATCACGTATTCACTTCTGAGGCCGTGGGCCTTTTCATGGGTCTTTGCATCCACCTCAGGGGCGAAGACCACCTGGGTGACGCCCCTTTTGTCCCTGAGGTCCACGAATATAAGCCCTCCATGGTCCCTGCGCCTCAAGACCCAGCCCATGAGCACCACTTCCTGATCGAGCGATGCCTCGGTAAGGCTTGAGCAGTTGTGGGTGCGTTTAAGCCCGTCGATTGAATCCATTAAATATTCACGCCTCCTGTCTGGCTGAAATCGGCAAATTTATCTTAAACAGGGACCGCCGGTCAGCTTGCCAGCTCCCGTATTGTCACGGCCGTATTGTCATCAAGGGCGACTTCCTGCTGCTCATGTGAGACAAGGTTCCGTAAGATCAGTTTTTTGGTCTCAAGCTCGTTTTCTCCAACGATAAGGGCGAAAGAGGCCCCTTGCCGGTCGGCTTCCTTTAGCTGGGCCTTCAGGCCCTTGCCTTCTTCATACGGCATCTGCGCCGCAAGCCCTGTCTTTCTCAGGGAATGCAGCAGCGAAACGGCCCTTTTTCTCGCCTCTTCCCCGAGGGCCGCCACGAAAAGCCCGCCGTTTCCCTTCCCTCCGTCTTTGTCTGCGATTAGAAGCATCAGCCGTTCAAGGCCGACGGCCATTCCCACCCCCGGCAGGTCAGGCCCGCCAAGCGCCGTTACAAGCCCGTCGTATCTGCCTCCCGCGGCCACGGTGCCCTGCGCCCCAAGTCTTGCCGATACCATCTCGAAGGTTGTTCTGACATAGTAGTCAAGGCCCCTTACAAGATACGGGTTTATGGTAAAAGGCATATTGAAGGCCGAGGAGTAGGCAAGCACCCTTTCAAAATGGCCGGCGCAATCGGCGCAGAGATGGTCTTTCATGACAGGCGCTTGCCTTAAGGCCTCCTTGCAGCAGTCTTGTTTGCAGTCAAAGACCCTGAGCGGGTTTGCTGCGCTTCTCCTCTGGCAGTCAGGGCACAGATGCGCTTGTATGCCATGGAGAAATGCGTTGAGCTTTTCCCTGTACACCGGCCTGCACAAGGGGCATCCCAGGGAATTTATCTCAAGCCTTGCATCCACCACCCCCAGGCCGCTTAATATCTCCCATGCCGAGAGTATCACCTCGGCGTCCGAAAGCGGGGCGCTGGTGCCGATGATTTCGGCGTCTATCTGATGAAACTGCCGCAGCCTGCCCTTTTGGGGCCTTTCATGCCTGAACATGGGGCCTATGGTAAATAGCTTGAGTAATGAAGAGGAGGCATGGAGTTTGTTTTCGATGACGGCCCTTATCACCCCTGCCGTAGCCTCGGGTCTGAGGCTTAAGGACTCGCCGTTGCGGTCAGGGAATGTGTACATCTCTTTTTCGACTATGTCTGTGTGCTCGCCTATGCCGCGGGTGAAGACCCCGGTCTTTTCAAGGACGGGGGTGCGTATTTCATCAAACCCGAATGAATAAAACACCTCTCTGGCCCTGGCCTCGACGTGGCTCCAGCGTTTGGCTTCCTTGGGCAGTATGTCTTTAAAACCGCGGACTGCGTTCATTTTCAGGTTATCAAGCGCCTCTTTATTGACTATTTATTAACTAAAATATGTGATAAAAAGGCCGGGGACGCCGGCCTTGAGTGATCCGATAAACAGCGGGGCGGATTCCACGCCTTCGCCGGTCTATGTCCGTCTTGCCGGCGGTCTAGTCACAGTGTTGGGTCTCATCCGTCAGGTGGCCGTTTTCAAAGGTCTTTACCGTCACGCAGCGCTTTTGGCCGTATCTTTGCTGCGGGACCGCCTCGACCTTCTCCCATCCGCCGTTTGAGGTCTGGCGCTGATAGGAGACAGGCCGGCCCGCTTCTCTTGCCTCATTAACCGCCCGCTTGGATATCTCGGCCATGGTGCCGCCCGCTACCGCCCCAAGTGCGCCGCCTATGACGGCCCCTCTCCATGGGTTGCCTCTGTCGATAAGGGCTCCGGCGGCGGCCCCGATTGCGCCTCCGACACCCGCGCCTTCATAGTTTGACTGCGTGGGCGCGCATGCCGCCAAAAGGCCCGCGCTCAAGGCCAGAGTCGTCAGAAATGATACCCACCTTGCCCAGCAAGGGTTGATGATCTTACGATACATACATGCGGAAGCCTTGTAATGGAAGATCTTGTTTTCCATAGCTGTCCTCCTTTATTTGTGTAGTTGTTTTTCCAACGGCAGACCTGAAACGGCCTGTCGATTCATTGAATCAAAGAGTAAATTTAAATGAACGGGCCGCAAATAGCAAGCCAAAAGAAGACGGTTGCAGCGAATGCGCGGATTCTGCCATTTTCTTACATTGTTTGTTAATTATTTTTAATAGCGGTACGTCTCTTTCTGGTTGGCTCGCATCGGCTCGCATCGCCGGCTATTTCGATGAGGAGATGAAGAGATGTTTTGGTCATGCCCCCGCCAAGGTGAAGGCGGGGGTGTTTTTGCGGACGGTTGATGTAAAGACGGTTTTAGTCTGACGGCCGGCACTTAAGCCGACATCGGGCTGTCAGGCTATGACCTTGCCGTACAGGGCCATAAGGTTGCCGTTCCATGGCCCGCTTCCGGCGTTTTGGGTGTACCAATCCGTCATGTTGGCGGCGCTTCCGGCGTCATTGGCCGCTATGTTTTGCTGCGCTGAGCTCATGAGTGGCACCTCATAGCCGGACGGCGGGGTCAGGTTTTCCCCTGGGAAATAGTTTTGATACGCAGCAGCGAATTTTTGATAGTCGCTTGTATTATATGTTGAGCCGGATTTGAGACCTGCGTCGATAGCGGCGTCTATCATTGGGTCAACGTCTTTTTGATAGTTGCTGCTGCCGGCGAAGGCCGTCCAGAAGTCTATGTTTTCGTTTGATTGATTAAGCAAGGATAAATAAGCTTGCTGGGTGGCGGCATCCAGATTTGAATTGAGGATATGTTCTTTCGTGTTGCTGTATCCTCCGAAAAGACTTGGGTCGTTATTTGTATTGCCCACAACCCCCGGCTGCTGGTAGAGGTCCTGGACTGTTGCATAGGAAACGGTTGTGGATGACTGCGCGGAAGAGCCGGCGCTGTTTGAAGAGACACCGGCCGCGGTGTTGACGATGCTTCTAAGGGCGCTGCCAAAATCAGATGCGGTGCTGCTTTTTGAGGCGTTGGAAGCAGTCTTGCCGTTTGTGTTATTCAAGACGTCTAAAATGCTGCTTACTGCGTTCATGTTCGATATCTCCTTTATCCATTGGTATATGCGGTCCGGCTGTCTTAAAATTTTTTAAGCAACTTTAATGCCAGACTTTAGAGATGCTTCATGACGCCGAAAAGATATCTTAAAAGGTCCGTAAGAGCTGCTTCATAACCG
>JAJYLJ010000128.1 GCA_021787835.1 Deltaproteobacteria bacterium
GCGGGCTGCCACCATGATCTCTTTGATTATTTTGGTGAATATCTTGCCCCGCTTGGCATCAAGCGCCCCCTTTTTATGCTTTATGGTGCTCCATTTTGAATGTCCTGACATAGAAACCTCCTGATTTTATGCAACCGGCGATAAAGATAACCTGTCAAACAACAGTTGGACAAGGTGTTGATTGAAAATCCAGGCCATGGACTATAGAGAACTTTCTTTTTTGATCCTGCCGTCAGTTATTATTTTATATTTTTTGATCATTCTTATTGGGTAATAAGATTTTTTTGCCCTTCTAAGGCCTGGAATGCCCAAGTCCTGTTCCCTGTTCACAAACTTGAAATTTTCTGCCTCATGTATCAAAAATTCCCTGTTTATTGCCTGATAAAGGCCTGGGATACCTTTTTTAGCCTTTTCGACATGGATCACGATCGTGTCATTATTGAGCCTTTCGCCGATGGTGAGTGCGCAAATGCCTCCTTCTATCTCGATAACACCGCCTTTTACCGCAAGGTCATCAAAGTATTTGAGCATTCGATAAACCGCGCACTCTTCTTTTGTTAAATTCTCATCCTTTTCGCATTCCCTGTCGTTGCACCACTCATGCGCGAATTCAATGCATCGCATCACAATGCTGCTGGTCATGGGCAGATAATTGTACTTATATTTTCCGGTAAAGTTATTGAGGTGATTGCGTTTCGCATGGAAATTTTTGCCTTTTAGTTCGATAAGTTCTTTAACGTCATAGAGATAGTCAAAATTATCCCTATCCTCTGATATTATTATATCCGTTCTGTCGGCTGAAACATTTTTTATCATGTCTTCCCCCAGCCTTTCGATAACGGGCCTTTTAACCTTGTTTCTCAGGAAATAAAGACAGGCCGAGATCGCCTCATCCATTTTGTTTGGTACAAGCGGCTGCAAAAAAGACCGTTCTTCCTCTGCGCCTCGGAGTATCAGGAAACCATCGCCATATCTTGCTATTCGATAATCATTGGATGGCGCCCAGGCAAAGAGATTGGTGAATGTATATTCCGAGCATAGAGGGGAGTGTAGCCTTAGATATGTATCTAATTCCTCCTTGTCTTCAAGCTCGATCGGTTTGAAATCAGGGAAAAGAGGGATCATGTCTCTTAAAAAACTCCTTTTTGTTAAGACGAAAATATGGTGACAATGTCCTTATGTCAATTGAGGGCCTTCCTAATTTTTATAGATGTTCCGGGCCTTGATAATATCAAGCTAAGTTAATAAAGTAACACGTAAATATCCGGAGAACGATATGAAGATAGCTGTAAGCGGTAAGGGCGGCGTAGGCAAGACCACGGTAAGCGCCTTTCTCATCAAGACCCTTGCGGAAAGAGGCAAACAGGTGCTGGCCATTGACGCCGACCCAAGCCCGCACCTTGCACGGGTGCTTGGATTCCCGGGTGCGGACAGGATAAGGCCCATAGCCGATATGCGCGAGCTGTTGCAGGAGCGATCCGAGAGGGACGGGCCTTTTTACCGGCTCAATCCTAAGGTTAGCGACCTTCCGGAGCGCTTTATGTTGAAAGAGGGGAATATAAAGCTCATGGTGCTGGGTGCCATCAGGGAGGGCGGCGCTGGGTGCGCCTGTTCTGACAATGTGGTCCTGAAGGCCCTTTTAAACACGCTTTTCCTCGGGCCTGACGAGGACATAGTGCTAGACATGGAGGCAGGGGTGGAGCACCTGGGCCGTGGTACCATAAAATCAGTGGATCACCTCCTGATTGTTGTTCAGCCCTATCTGGGGAGTCTTGAGACGGCGATGAAGATCAAAACACTGGCGGCCGACCTGAAACTTGCCGATATCGTGGTGGTTGCCAATAACGTGAAGGACCAGGAGGATATCACATATATTGAGGCACACCTTGGGATGGTCCCTGCCGGCGTATTCTACGCCTCAAACCGGGTAAGGGCCGCCGAGCGCTCATCCCAGCCGATATTCGAGTCAGACCCAGGGCTCAGGGATTCGGCCAGCCAAATACTTGAAAGGCTCTCGGGCGTGGCTAAACAATGATAACTGATAAGAGGCGCCCTTGCCGCAAGCTCGCCGACATCCAGGCCATGTCAGATGACAGGAAAATTCCGCTTAAGAGGGTGGGTATCAAAAACATCCGCTATCCTGTAACAGTGCTTGACAAGGCTAACGGCATCCAGCACACGGTTGCGAGCATCAATATGTACGTGGACCTGCCGCACCAGTTTAAAGGGACCCACATGAGCCGTTTTGTGGAGATACTGAACAAATACCGGCGCGAGATAAACATCCGCACCTTCGGCGGCATACTTTCAGAGATGAAGGAGCGGTTGAATGCCAGGGACGCCCACCTGGAGGTGGATTTTCAGTATTTCATCGAAAAGTTTGCACCTGTCACAAAGGTCCAGGGGCTGATGGAATACGGCTGCGGGCTCCATGGCACCATGACTGACAGGCTGGACATGGTCCTGATCGTAAGGGTGCCCGTCACAACGGTCTGCCCGTGCTCAAAGGAGATATCAGATTACGGCGCGCACAACCAGAGAGGCGAGGTGCGGGTATGGGTCAGATTCGACCGGTTCATGTGGCTTGAAGACATAATATCAGTGGTTGAAAGATCGGCGTCATCCGACATTTATTCCGTCTTAAAGAGACCCGACGAAAAATTCGTTACAGAGAGGGCCTTTGAGAGGCCTATGTTTGTTGAAGACGTGGTCAGGTGTGTGTGTGAAGGGCTCAAGGCCCTGCCGGGGGTCACATGGTTTTCCGTCGAGGCCGAGAATTTTGAGTCCATCCACAACCACTCGGCTTATGCAAGCACCACCTGGGACCAGACCCGGGCCCTATAAGATCTCGCTGCCGGTCGATACCTTGGCGCCCGAAAAGGTTGCCATCTCGAGATAAATCTTAAGGCCTGCGTCAATAAGGCCCATGGCCAGCGCAGCACCCGTCCCTTCGCCAAGCCTGAGATCGAGGTCAAGGACAGGCCTTAGCCCCATGTGCGAAAGTTGCGCCCTGTGCCCCTTCTCCACAGACTGGTGCGAGGCAAAGAGATAGTCCCTCACTATGGGCTGGAGGGCATGGGCCACAAGTGCGCCCGCCGTGGATATGAAGCCGTCCACGACCACCGGGGTCCCAAGGGAGGCGGCCCCTAGGACAAGGCCGCATATGCCCGCTATCTCAAGGCCGCCTACTTTTGATAGCACGCCTATAGGGTCGGACGGGTCGGGGCTGTTCAGCCTGATCGCCTGCTCAATCACAGCGGTCTTGTGCCCAAGGGCATCTTGATTGATCCCTGTCCCGCGGCCGGTGACATCTTCAGGCCGCATTTTGCAGAAGACAGCGGTGATGGCGCTTGCTGGGGTCGTGTTCCCGATCCCCATCTCGCCGGTCGCTAGAAGTGTACTACCCTGGGATACAGCCTCCTTTGCAAGTTCGGCGCCTGCCATTATCGCCTCTACGGCCTTGTCCCTGTCCATGGCGGTAGTCTTTGCCATATTCCTGCTTCCGTGCATGACCTTCCGGCGGATAAGGCCTTCAAGCTCAGGAAAGTCGTAATCAACGCCTATGTCCACGACCCTGACATCCGCGCCCGCGTGCCTTGCAAGGACGTTTATCCCCGCCCCGCCTGAGAGAAAATTATAGACCATCTGGAATGTCACCTCCTTTGGAAAGGCGCTCACCCCCTCCTCGGTCACCCCGTGGTCCGCCGCGAAGACAAGGACCGCCTTTTTGGGAAGCGCCGGTTTTACGTCATGGCGTATGAGGCAGTATGTCTTTGCGATCTCCTCAAGGCGTCCGAGGCTTCCCTTGGGTTTTGTAAGGTCGTCAAGATGGGCCTGTATCTCAGGCTCAAGACCAAGATCAACCGGCCTTATGGAGTCAATTATTTTTTTAAGTCTGTCTTCCATTTGTGTCTCCTATTTGAGTCTCAGCGGGAGGCCCGCCATCACGAAAAAGACACTTCCGCACACCCTTGAAAGGGCTTGGTGCAGACGGCCCGCATTGTCCCTGAAGCGCCTCCCGATCGCCGTATCCGGCACAAGACCAAGGCCAACCTCGTTTGAAACCAGGATGACAGGGGCCTTTGAGGCCGAGACGGCATGGACGAGTCCGTCCATCTTTTGGTCCAATATATCTGGTGATGCGTGTAAAAGATTCGAGACCCAGAGTGTCAAACAGTCCACCAGTATGACGGGGCACGCCCCAGATCGGTCTCTTATCACGGCGGGGACCTCCACCGGCTCCTCGACGGTCTCCCACCCATCCCCGCGCTCAAGCCTGTGCGCCTCGATCCTCTTTCTCATCTCTTCGTCAAGGGCCTGTGCCGTGGCGACATACAGTCCCTTGGAGACGCCGGATTCAGTATCTTTTTTTATATAGGCATTTGCAAGTCCAAGGGCGTAGGCGCTCTTGCCGCTTCTAGCCCCGCCCAGGACCAGGGTGTGTGAATTCATGGATTCGTTTTTCCTGATAAATGTAAAAGTCTTATTTTACCCGCGGTATTTTACACACAGGACGGGGTAAAACAAGACGT